>JBAVTY010000549.1:0-2412 GCA_049696495.1 Candidatus Nitrosopolaris sp. | reverse complement strand
TGTCATGTTTTGCTGTAGACATACTAACTCTATCACTTTATGTCAATTAAAGATTGTATAAGATAAGGCATGCTATGCCGCTACGCCAAGTCTTAATATAGTGCTTTATCTGGGCTGCTGAGTGTGCGTTCCAAAAATGGAAATTAAATAGAACTGTATCCAGGCACACAAAAACAACGTTTGTGGCTTCTTGTCTTCACACACACAATTCTTGTTCTGATTTATCTTTACTCATTATACTACAATCTTTAATGCTACCTGATCACTATTATTAGTAAGTTCGATATTGGCCATGTGTTAGAGATTAATAATCTTTCATACCACAGTTCGTTTTATGATTTATTGCTGATATGGTGTTATCCACTTAAAGGTAGACTAAATGTAAATGTAGCTCCTCTTTTGCCATCTTCGCTGTTTACGGCCATAATGGTTCCATCATGTGCTCCAATAATACTTTTGGCGATATACAAGCCTAAACCAGTACCGCCTGTATTAGATTCTGTAGCAAATTTTGAGAATAACCTTGACATAATTTCAGGATCTATTCCTAGGCCTGTATCTTGAATCCTAACGAAGGCCTTATCTTTTTCTTTTTTCAAAATGATTGATATTATCCCTTCTTCGGTGAATTCAACAGCATTACTTAATAAATTAGAAATAGCTTGTATCAATCTGATTCTATCTGCTCGTATAAGGATATGGTCTTCACTTGGTATGTATCTTAATTTTATTTCATTCCTTTTTCCTAAGTCGTGTGAAATCCTCGTTATCTGATCATCTACAGCGTTTAAAAGTACATCGCTTAGGTCTAGGAGTTCTTTATTTAATTTGCCACATTGCCAATTATTCTATTTCTTTTTCGCGGCCTTTACCGGCTTCTCTGCTTTTGTTTTCTTAACCATTCCTAATATCAAAACATATTTTATTGCTTTATAAATTTATGCTGGTAGATTTATCATACTCGGCTGGTGATTTAACCTTTATCATTTCTATGCACTTCTATTGGGTAGAAAAACATGCCACAGTTCAGATAAGACCGACAGTGATTTATGATGTTGGATAGCGCGTACGTCCGACACCTTCTTTAAAGTAGTAGATTGAAGTATTAGCCATTTTGTTTTGTTACAATCGAAGAGAAACCAAGAACCAGATCTGGTTGAGCTTCTGAAACGGTCCAAGAAATAGGTGTTAGTTTCGAAAAAATATGTCTGATTTTGTCGCGTCAAATCTATCAGCTATTCTATACACATACGTGGCTTTGCATGTATGATCAGGTTCAGAATGGTTAATTATCAGGTTGTTGTCTTTTCTGCTGCTGCACATCGCAGTGTTTGCTGCCGAAAGGATATACCTTCGATAAAAAGGCCAGGGTCCTAAAGACATACAGGGAAAGCAGTTCTCGAAAGATATGTAGTCTGGTGGACCAAATAAAGATAAGTGGTGGGAATCAAATGCATTTTTTAACCCTGCGATCTTATACGATGGAAATAAAGATCACACGCCGGTAGAATCCATGAGCCCTTTCAAGCTTAATCAACTATTGTTTCTTAATAAGAACCTAAGTATCTTAGCGTATATACTGTCTCCTTTTCCTTTTGAAATTGACTGTGATAATACAGCAAACAATATACCTAGTCCTGCTGCAGACGATGTCAGCCAGATAACATAATTATTTGCAAGCAACGAGTGTCCAGACCATACTTCTGAAAGAATGCGTAAGGCAATCGTAAATAATCCCTGCCCTGTTCCGATGGCTACTAGAAATTTACCAATATTCACTCTATTTGCGGCAAACAGCCCTGCTCCCATAATGACGGTGATCCCGCCCAGCTGGCTTAGGATAGCTAGAAGTCCGATTGGAAGCAATACAAACAGCCAAAATTGTCCAGCAACTTCGATTCTTACCTCATTCTCAATTAGATGGTAAATCATAAGATTTGCCTTGTATCCTGAAAGCAAAAATAGAATACCAGAAGTAAATGCAATAGCTGCTGCCATTCTATTTCTGTTATTATTAGTAGTAAAGCATAAACTAGTAAAGCGGTCATAAAATGGTCGACGTTCTATATAATCTTCAGGAACCAAATCCAAAGAGGAAACAAAGTTTTTCATTTTTGCATATGAATAATGAGTACGAGCTTCATAGGTAGTAATCCTCAATTTAATTCCGTTTTTGCTTACGGATTCTGCTATTGATTTTGGGATGAAATATCTCGACAAATTGATTAGACCTCCACTAATAATCATATAATCTGAGGAAGTCTTTCGGAGTAGACCTAACCTTCTTCCATCTACAGAGTAAACTGACTTGTTGATATGACTAGACCAGTTAGAGAAAGGGTTACTCTCATCTTTGGTACCTGCCATCACAGACACTTGTCAATTCTTCTTATACTCCATCTACGATTTAAG
>JBAVTY010000548.1:0-2131 GCA_049696495.1 Candidatus Nitrosopolaris sp. | reverse complement strand
TGACATGACAAATTCCATTGAAGGCACTGCCTTTGTTATCCCGTACGAAAGCAGTCTGTATCTGAGAATTTGAAGGAGAATATAGGCCAGAAAGACTAGGTGCGCATGTATAAGCGCCGCTTCGCTCTTTCTGAACCTGTACTCTCCAAAAAAAAGTGATCCCAAATCCTACCTCTGGCGAGTACTATCATCAAACGCGGATGAAGTGAAAGGAAACTTTGGAGTTGCCGATGCGACCGTGTATCACGCTAGTGCCACCGGTATTGAATCAGGACCACCACCCCAACTTATCATAAGCACAGTTAAGGCAGTTGTAGAGCAACAACAATACTTCTTTGATATGCTTTGGAAGAAGGCAATACCAGCCAAGCAGAGGATAAAAGAAATTGAGCAAGGTATAAAAAGAGAATTTATGGATACTTTGCAGGATCCTTACGAGACACAAAAAATTCTTGGTGATTTATTAAAATCAGCTACTGAAGAAATTCTGGTGATATTACCAACGAATACCAATAAGAAATTATATGAATATGAGCATGAGTATATGCTGCAATTATTAAAGAACGCAGCAAAGCACGGAGTAAAGATCAGAATTCTAATTAACGAGTCCGCAAAGGAAAGAATAGAGAGGGAATTATCCACAAGTAATTCTGACCTAGTAGATCTTCATTTTTTCGATAAGCAGCAAATCAAAGTCATAACTGTCATACGAGACAAAGAACTATGCTTGACGGTAGAAGTAAAAGATAGTGATGAGAATGTTGATTATGATTCTACAGTTGAAGTGCTTGGGTTAGCAACTTATTCTAACAGCGAATCAACAGTGCTGTCATATGTCTCTATATTTGAGACTCTATGGATTCAAGCAGAATTGAACTATAAGAAATTGGCAATTAGAGAATATGGATAAAACAGTAGATCAGAATCAAATGTTCAACGAAACACTGATTAGCATTACAGAATTTTAAATCTCGTGTCTATAGTCCCTTCTAACAGAGTAAGTCAAGCATTTAGGATACTTCCAAAAGGATTCTCCCATGTCTTTCCTTAGCAAATAGTGCTAGGTATATGCACGGCCAGTAACCATCTCATGATTGGCAGCCCAATGGGGGTGGACACCACTTCTAAGCTAAATTGAGAAGCGTGAAATCATATTTACAGTCGATTAAAACTAATTACGTCTCCTCGGTTGCACTATTTTATTTTCTTTACACATATATCGCAGTATTTTTCTATTAGAGAAACCCCGTCTACCTCGAATAAGGCTTCACAGTTCTATACTTCTTGAACATCAATGCACAATCAGTACCATCAAAAGCATAGGATTATAGCAGCTATTATGAAATATTAGCCTTCAAAACAGAACATATATACACTAACATAAATTTGCAGACTCTCTCAAGTATTTGACGATGTTTAGTTTGAAACGTTTTGTCCTGTAGTAGTTTGTAATAGTTGCTTTTAGATTTGTAAAACTGGAATAATATTTTGATACTAATAGATTATCTTTTCCTTGCCTCCAGCATTCTTCTACTGCGCTGGCTGAATCAAGAAATAAATTTATGGAATTATTTTTTGTTACATTCTATTCAGCAAATTCATTAATGAAGTTAGAATATTGGAATAAAAACCTAACAGTAGACGAGGCCAGCGATGTATACTCTAGATTAATTAAGGAATATATGGGCTTTGAAATACCCCGCGAATATTGGTTACTACATCACATCCTTCCAGAATCAATAATGTATGTTCCAAGTTACATGCTTGCTGCTGTAAGAGCAGCTGAATTAGATCTCCATATGCGAAATACCTTTGGCGATAAATGGTGGACAGAAATAGGAGCAGGTAGAGCATTAAGAGCGATAATGGAGCCAGGGGCAAAAATAGATTTATCGCAATTTTCAAAGCTTGATAGCAATGTTTTTGTGAAAGAAATCATAGGATAAGCTCAAACCCGACTTGTTGCGTGTCTGCCACACTATTCCTGAATATTATACTTTGACGTACTTTTTAGTAATCTGTTCAACTTTATCTAGGAGTTCTGGAGAAGGCCTTGTGATTTTATTATTATCATCTAATCTCCAGTATCTGCCATTGTGATAAACTAAAGGTTTGATGTTCTCATCTGCAG
>JBAVTY010000547.1:0-4599 GCA_049696495.1 Candidatus Nitrosopolaris sp. | reverse complement strand
TGTGTCTGGTTTAGTGAACTTGAGAGTTATGCAGTCTAATAGGATTTCACTTTAGGAAAATAGTTAAGGATTGTAGGAAAATAGTTAAGGATTGCATCGTAAATCGATTATAGCTGTTAATTACGCAGGAGATCTATTGTTTACATTGTTGTTTATAAGCATACTTATAAAATTGACATGCTTATAAAAATATCGATTTTTATAATGAGCATACTTTTTTGAGCCTCGAAGTCTAGGCTGCAGTATGAGTCATTTCGACCAAAATGAAACATGGATTTAAAAATGCAGTATCGTTAATAGGATCTCTGTCTGTTACGTTTGCACTGTATTGATTTCCATCAATAAAATTGATGTCAACTATAAAAAGACTCTCGTAAATTGTGTTAAGGATTTGTATAACTAGCACTTCACCCCGCCAGATATTCTTTACAAAATAAGTAGAACATCCCAGTCTGAGAGAATTGTATGCTTCCGGCGTGAATGTCTTGGCAATAGATCATTACAAGGCTATATTGGTTTACAAAATCATTATAGAAAACCAAAAGTCTCGTTTAGAAATAACCATAGCATAAAAGAGATATAATGACGTGGTCTGATAGATTAGACAAAATAGCAATCTTGATTTGTAGGCTCGAAGGACTAGATTCAAGTAGTCTGATTCTTATTCTTTTGATTTCTCTAACTTGCTTCAAGGAATATAACGGCACGTGAGTATATCCTTGAATATGGTCCATGATTTCACCATCTTTTACGGGGTGACGCCACTCATCAACCCGACTTTCTGCAGGGGCTGGCTCCCTAGTCAAGAATTGATCTTGATGACTTGTTTCTGAAATCATCAACTGAATTTAACAATGGAACGTCTTAAAAAGTGTATAATTTCTAATTCGAAGAAAGATATACAAAGTAGTAGGAATGAGGAATTAAAGTGCAGTACCCTTCGAACTGGCATGTTGAAGATGCCAGCAATTCATCCATGGTCGAATCGTTCTATCCGTAGGCAAATCATTGAAGTCATCCAACAGACTAGAGCAGCATGGTCATAGACAATAAGGGGTCATCTAACCATAAAAAATTGGATAAAGGCTTTTACATGTCTTTCAACAGAGCTGTTAAGTGCATTAACAACCTCTTCTGACGCATTCAGTAGGTGTTTCTCGAAGGATCCTTCATCGCAACCCATTTCATATCTACCCAGCCTCTGTATGATAGCTATGCTAAGTTAAGTATCAAATTATCTATCTACAAATCTGGTCCCGATGAGTAGAAAATAGAGGATGTTTTGTTCATGCAAATGCAGATACTTAACTTGCAAACAATCCAACAACTACTGCAGCTATTTTCATCACTTTCTTTATACCATATCCTGTCGCCGATCCAAACAGGAATCCTCCACCAGCAGAAAAAAGAAAATCCTCAACTGGCAATTCAGAAGGCCCCTCTCAGTATCTGTACACCCAATAAAAGTACGGTTAAAACATCAGCAAAACCTGAATTTGATCTACAACATCAAGATAGAGAATTAACACAGACTCTTTATTGACGAGCTTATCAAAAATTTATGTGAGAATATTTGATTAATAATGCGTAACAGCTAAATACTGCCATTATACAATTGTATAACCGGACTGGTATGACAAACCGGAATCATCATATCTAAGGATGATACAAATGTATTGAAAAGGCGTTCCACATGTCATATCTCAGAGATAATAGCAGTAGCAAATGAATTCGGCAATTCAGCCAAAATCATCGTTCCTCGTTCGTGAGTACTCGTAAGAAGGTCATAGCCTTTCTTTACTCAGAATATATTTCAAAACATACTGAGGAGAGAAAAGAAGATGAGTAGTGAAGCTTTGTTGTCCAGTATAATTCCCTTTGCTGGTTCTGGGCTCGTCGGATATGCAATGGGCTATTTTTTGAAAAAAGTATTGAAATGGTTGCTAATAATCATAGGTTTCTTGGCTGGGATGTTCTTTTCTAGGAACACAACAGCATACGTCCTTTGTACATACTGAACATTCAAGGTTTCCACAATCTAGAGGACTGCATTGGCATTCTGCACACTTCATATGTATAAATAAGAATTAAATAAGAAAAAAACCTATCATTGTTTACTTTCAACATAAATATCTTCATACGTCTCATACCAGTACACTAAATCACCCTTATCCTTATCAAGTAATTTTGCAAGAATTCCGGTTCTTACGTAACCTTTATATTCATCAGGATATTTCTTTAAGCGTTGTGTGAATTTCAGTTCTTGTTCAGGGTTGATGCGACTACCATCCAGTTCATCATACGCCTCTTCAATCATTTTGGGTATTACTTCAAACCTTGTCTTTGGATGCTTGACTAATTCAACTACAATTTTCTTAAACCATTTCCGAACCCATAATGGATTGGAATCGCTTAGGCCATCAAGACCTTTGATTATTGGTTCCTCTTTTTCGTTGCCTGTCCATGCAACGTATCTATTCTTTTTAAGATAGAAAATGGAATTTGTAAATACAGTCTTTAATTCGACGATGACACCAAGTTTATCTTTACAGCTTTGGATAAAATCGTGTACTTTTGTATCTGTTCCTCCATTAAAAAATGTTGAATCCGTAAAACCAAACACGACCTTAAAGTCGTACGGTTGATTCTGTGCCATCGACTCCATTTGTTTATGAATACGCCTACCTTCACCTGTTATACATTCAGCAACTTGATAGTTGGCAAATTCAAAATGCTCATTAACAAATAGACCAAACCCAGCATTGGCAAAAAGTTTAGCACCTAGTTGATGCGTTTGATATTCCTCTATTACCTTTAAATCACAAGCAGCCTTTTCCATTTCTTCTTTTAGTAAATTCAAATATTTGTTACGATCAGATAGCGTTTGTTCTAATACTCTGGGATAAGCGCCTCTTCTTTTCTGACATACCCAATATCTATCTACTTTACGAGGAATATTGTCTTCGTGCAGATGTTCATTTATCGTGTCGATAGTTTCCTCTTTGACCAGTGCATTTTCATTATCTCTGCAACAAGTACAGTTCAAGGCATCAAACGAAAAATTATTATTTATTGCGATACTGGGATATAGGCCTTTTACATCAAGTTCGCAGATTTTAGTCCCTATGAAAAATCCCTTTATAGGAGGCGTGTGATGTCCGCCACCTATTACCTGCTTCTCTATCTTGTAGTTTGGAGTATAAAGAATAGTACATTCCCCGGACTCCAACATCTTCTTGTATCTGTTGGCATACCATTTACTAATCTCAGTGTGACAAACGACAAAATAATCCATTTTTGCATAGCCGGCAAAGATTTTCATGATTCTTAAAGCAAGACAATTATTATACTGAGCAAGAAGCGTTGCAAGTTCGCTATCTCTTCTTACGTAGCTCTCTTGCTCTTGAATCGGTAATGAAGAGATATCAGAGATTCCTGCATTGAACTTACCGTACTTGCCTATTCCTAATAGCGCCCGACTGACAGAATCCAAATCTGTGGTTTTATATCTTCCTTCAAATACACCATTTTGAATAATGGGTTTGCTAAATACCCTGTTAAGGTCTATGTGTTTTTTATTTGAATCTACCAATTGCGCATATGTCTTCTTTACTTCTATCGGGGAAGCTAGATGATAGAAAATACACCTCTGATGCAAAACAAAAAAATCAGAATCACGGCCTTTTATTCTATGAAGACATGTATCGTCATATACTGCTACACCAGTGGTATACCAACCAAAAGTTAATGGAAACTGATTCAAATAAAGTAAAATATCCTGTATTAATGCTTTCTCTGTATTAGGATAATTAGAATATCTTGAGATATGTAATTCAATCCTATCACCCCAATTAGTACAAAAGCACGCGGCGAAGATTTTGGTCTTGTTATGTTCGTACTTTCCTTTATAGGGAATCCATTCAAGATCGATACTTGCTGAATCTTTAACTTCTGACCTATCACTTTCAATTTTATCAAGTCGTTTCTTGGAAACAGCTGATGCTGACAAAGTCATAGTGATTCACCTCCACTATTACTACCAGCGTCCTCAGTTTCTTCCAAGTCATTATTAGTCAACACACGCGCGGCTGACGAGTGTCTTAACGTTAATCTTCTTTGTTCTACCTCTTCGTTAGTAGGATTACAGGCAGCTTTTATCGTGTCAGAAATAACTAAATTATCCATTTGGGATTCATTGGATAATTTTTTACATTCTTCCTTCTTAAATGTCGGTGAATATACCATATTTCAAAATATTTTACTGTAATAATTGCAAAAAAAGGGCTTAAAAATTCAACCTATACTTTTTCTCATAGTCTTTTACGAATTTACATACGCAAATTCGTTCATTTTGTTCATTATAGAGTTCAAATTTATCTAACTTCAATGGATATTTTATAAGATCAAAAATCTCAAGTTCTAACCAATTTTCAGGGATGTTTGTACAATTCTTAGGCATTAAAAGTCGTGGATGTTGTAAGATATTGTCCATTCGATCTGAAATGGATAATTTTTTTATTTTTATTTCTTCATACGATTCTTGATTTCCGTTCGAGTGGGCAATAGATTTTCTGGCGTTTATCTAATATAGACTCTTCT
>JBAVTY010000546.1:0-7883 GCA_049696495.1 Candidatus Nitrosopolaris sp. | reverse complement strand
AATAACATCAAGGAAATTGCTGTGGCAGTCCTTGCATAATGAATACTAGTATTATGTATCAACCCAGGTGGCGGAGTTCCTGGACCGCAAGGTGGTCCTGGAACAGGTCTACTTGGTGGTATCGCATCCTCGTTTTTTAACGCCATAGGAACGGGCGGATATGGTGGGTGAGGAGGTTATAGCGAAGGCGGTTACGGCGGCGGTAGTTGGGGAGTAGGAGGATGTTGTCACCCATTCTGGTGGCATCCATGGCACGTTAATTGGGGCTGTCCCTGTGCATACCCACATCCATATACATATCCAAGACCAGCGTATCATCCATACCCACCGGCCTACCAACAAGAACAAGGCCCTGACCAGAACGTCATAACATCGGTCTACGGTAGCCCAGGAGCAAACGTTAACGTCTACGCAAACCAGCAGACAGGTCAAGGTCAAGGGACGGGTAGCGACTTGGTGCCATAGCAGACATGGTGCAAATGTGCAAGCACCAATACGAGCTGATTGGATGGAAGCCGAAATATGAATGACTCGAATAATTTGCTGCGGCTGCCAATCATGAAGTGCAAGCTCTGCGGCAGAAGAAAAAGGACAGAATGATAGACGGACAGACAGATTATAACTAGGTAGTGAATACTTCCGGTGATGAAGCAATTAGCTCTCAGCATAATACCAATCGCAGCATTTGTCTTGTTGCTTGCTTCTGGCCCTCTTGTTTCGGACCACCAGGCATTAGCATACAGACACTACCATGGAGGACATCACGGCGGCTACGGGCATTACGGCGGACACTACAGAGGACATTACGGCGGGCATTATCGTGGACACTATGGCGGCTACGGCGGGCATTACCGTGGACACTACCGCCGCTAGACACCCCCCAAAGAACTGAACAAAACAAAATTCCCCTCTTTTTTTAGGCAATACCTACTTTGCCATCTTTTTTTTATGAAGCTGTCAATATCGTAAAGTGTTCTACCATCTCTTCCGCGCAATATCTCCAGCAATGGTCTGAGCATGTCGGCTGGCACATTCTCCCTCAAGACTTGGACAGACAAGTGAAACATAAACGCAATGCAATGCCATGGTTGAGACAACAAGGTCCTGCTTCTTTACAAAGAGATAGTAGAGCAGGCTTTCTGATTCACGCTTGACAGCCTCGGCCGTGTCTATAGGAGCAGCCACTTCATCATGTCATAACTTTGGAGTGGACCCCTCTTTTTGGGAACGCTTTCTCCATTATTTGAACCAGTGCTGAGTTATTAAAGAAAGAAAAATATTTCTTTGAGAATAATGTTGGAGAATATTCCAATCTTAATGATGTCGACAAGAACAAGTTATTAGTTGAACGGGTAGAATCTATTGTTTCTGCCGAAACTTCAAAATACTTTATAATTCATCAGCCGTCCAAAACAAACCAAAAAAAAAATTAACTAAAACTACCGACACCGAGATTTGCTTTGCTAGCTAGGAACTCACTCTATCATTTAGCCCTTCATGAATCTTCAAAGCCTTGTTATGACTATCTAATGCTTCTTGGGGCTTAATCATGCTGTTAAGTACGTTACCTATGTTCGTGTAGTCTTTTGCCAGCCTTACTCTATCATTTAGCCTTCTGCACAGGATACGATAACGGATATGAAAATTATTGGACCGTGCTAGACATTAGGAAACTAGCGAGGAAATAAATAGCTGACAGTACAGGAATGATTACGTCTTCATTAGGGGGCCAATACGGATTCTATGTAGCAGCTTTGTCGATTCTACTTGTAAGAGCCTGGTCTGGATATGCTTATTTGACCATTATCGTTGACTTCAACTATCCCAACGTTGTTCATAATCCATATGAACGATGAGATTATAGTCTGGGCCCTTCTTCCGACAGTAGAACCAGTCAGATTGGAGTTTTTCCTCAACAACTCAATAATATGGTTCCTTTCAACTACCTTACCTGGGTCTATTGAAATATCCAGAAAGACTTCATTAACTACAGGAAACTCAAGAAGGAGTTTGCAGATATACCTGGATTTCTATTCAGAAGAAAGACCAAGATATTTTTCTCCTTTGTCAGTAACCTTGTATCTCCATCTGCTATCCTTTGAAACTAACCCTAGGATTTCCGCGGCATGTCTATAGTATGAACTCTGACGGTTAACAAAACCAAAAGCATGTTTTATTTTTTCTGCCGTATCATATCCTTCGTAAACCCTAAGTGGGAACTCGCCAATCTTATTTACATCATCAGCCTGGGGTATTTCTTTTTTGTCTTTCCCACGTGGTACATCCTGATATTCTTTAACTGAAACTCTGTTTACAGTTTTTACTTGATAATGTTTAAACTGAACTAATTTAATAGAATCAAAACTGTCGTAAGGATTGAAATTATGCTCCCAGAATAGATAGGATTTATTTTCTCCTTGTTTGTTGAGACAGAAGAAGAAATTCCTTACTATCTTCCTTCGGTATGCAGTTCTAAAAGGATAATAAAGTTGTCGAATTGCAAACGAACTGGGAACACCAATCTTTGCCTCAAATAATATTATATGTTCAGAATTCTCAAATCCCGCGTCTATTTCTATTTGCGCATGATTAACAGTGATTTGTGAACCATTTACATTGAAACTGAATTTTGGTGTTGTTGTTCTTCCTATCCCTGTCCGAGTAAGGTCACTGATTCCTGTTACCTCACCTAGCAGTCCACATGAATTTGCATGTTCAAGAAGAACGCCTTCGCTTTCGGTTTTCCAAGATGACTGAAGCGGTAATCGGGTTGTAAAGCTAATTGGTTTTATATCAGCTATTGTCTCCAACCGATGATATCCTATTCCTTTAACGATAGCATATTCTTTCCTGCTAACAGGTAAGAGGAAGAGGTTATTTTCCCTGAAGACTTCTGGCAGATTCTCTAGTCTATCTATCTTAGCCATCAACCTTGCATCTTCATTTGTAATTCGTTTGATTTGACTAGGAGTTACGTAATTGATGGGTTTTGAGACTCGTGGTTGCGGGCATCAAGATCCCAAAACAGCATTAAGGCAGCTTTGTTACGAATAATGGGTTCGTATTTGACTATAGTGAGAAGCTCGTCACGATCCCATATGTCATTCTCTGAATATGGGCTTCTGCGTTTAGATTTCTTTTCTTTTATTTGCACAAAGTCTGGTGTTTTCCAATCTGACTTGCTCGGGTTGAATGGCTCCTTGTTCTGTCTGTTCGTCAGCCATCGAAAGAACAGCTTTATGCGGTTGAGATAGTCATTCCAAGTTGTAATCCATTTTTCTTCTGGGTCCTGCTGTGTATTCTTTATCTTTGTATCCAAATAGCAAAGGATTTGTTCGTGACTACATATGTCATAGAAGGAAACATCTGGACCGATAAAATTTGCAAAGGCAATGATTGCTTTTAGATTATTATTTTGATTGTTTTCCGAACAGCCACTCAACTGTAGATAACGATCAAATTCATGTATAACGGATGAATTGATATGATTAGGAACATGCGATATTTTACTAATAGTGGTAGATAGTTTTTGTGGCAATTCGTATTTTCTCCTGTATTCTTAATAAGGCTTGAATTCGTATTTGAACCCATGTAGTTAGCGGATGCTTTGTAGGACATTGTAACACATGGTGGCACTAACAGTATGTCTAGTAATATGCGCAATACTAGTAGTGTCCTCCTTTAAAGGGAGCCCTTGAAGTGAATAAACTGTATATAGTTAGTTCAACACATGAAAATAATGACAAAACTTCTAGTTTTGGAGCTGTAGTGCGATGAATTCAAACACATCTGTGAGTCAACAAACTCAAAACGCTATTGATCAAAACAAAATCCAACAATTCATGAATAAAGCAATAGGAGATATAGCAGGTAGCTCTACTGCCATGCTTGTAATTAATGCCGTCTCTTCGTCCTTCCCATCATCCCATGGTATCTTACTCAAACGTTCATCATGGATCAGATTAGGCCCGATTTCAAACCATCCAAGGTATTCGTAGAGGGCCGATTCGATGTTAGCCTTCTTCTTACTGAACCTTCCCATCATATTCTCTAAGAACGTGGCTTCGGTCTTTTCCTTGTATGGTAGCCTGAAGAAATATATTTTGAAGCCTAAATTTCCCAGTAATTTGTATACCTTGTAGGGGATGTCTACGGCTGCACCAGTCCACACAAACATCGTATCTCCATATTCTCTATGACCATGTGCGCCGGTATCGATTGCCAAGCCATGTCCATCGGCTATTCTAGTTATAATACCCAAGTTCATGCCTAACTCTTTTTCATCTGTTGTGAATATTGGTGCAAGTTCAGGTGTTAGGAAATGCTTGTCCTTTATCTTCGGAAGCATATCTATCTTCTTCAGCTTCTCTTCCGAGTCCACGGCTGTAGTATGAGTAATGAAAGCCTTGGGTGAGAAATTATCTGTGTAGAATGTATTGTCCCATACATTAATCATGTTGAGTATAACTGTCTTGTAACTAGCAGGTCCTGCAAGAATGATCCCAATAAATGGTAAAGTGCATTCATGTATGTTCAGTATTCTATGGCTAGATAATGCAAATTCCAATCCTGACCACATCTCTGGAATATTTTCGTTCACCATCTTCTGCAACCCATCATAGCGGTCTGTCAGACCATCTCTCCATACCTCTAATGGTATTCCAGGATTAAGACTCCTTACACGTTCGACATCTGCTTTAATCTTGGATACCTTTGCCTCTTGAGCCATTTCATATTCTGACTGCTCCTCCTCCTCCTGACCTTCCTCCTGTTCAGATTGTTGATGATGACGACGACTACCCTTACCTTTCTTACCCTTCCTAGATTGTGCAGTTGATAGTAACTTCCTTTTTAACTCGAGTATATAGTCGATGAGAAGTATAGGAAAATGGACTAATTCCCGAAGCTTGTTGTCAAATAGATGACTGTCAATAAACGCTTGTTTTATGTCATTGGTAGTCTTTAATAGGTCCTTATCATATGGGACTTTGATAGGTTCGGCTTCTCCGTTATAGAAATGTAGTTCCAGCAAACGCCCATCGGCATACCCTACTGCAGACATCTTAGTTAGACCTAATTCCAGTTGTTTAATGTCCTCACCGATGGTAAGGTCGTATGTTTGTGCTCCTGTATTGATTTACCATCTTGTGTTAGAAGGAGCTGGGGGGGAGAAAGACAAATTGTCTTTCTTTTTCTTTGGTTTGGTGATTTTTTTCCACTCGTCTAGACAGTACCTATCAACGGTCCTTACTGTTATATCCTGAGCCGCTATTTCTTCAGCTAGGACATTTTTGACCTCATGACAAATATCGCTTTCTTTTACAATGCCTGCTCTCTTTATTGCATCCCCAAGTCGCTTGACCAGCTCCTTACATTTGGTAAAGTGTGTTCTAAATTCTTCTTTTATTTCTTGTATCTCAGTATCTAAATCATCCCTGACAGATTGTGGCGACTTTATGGGTTGAGAAGTGTCGCATGATTTAGGTTTAGGCGAGCCCTGCTCTCCCTCTTGTTTGGTTGTTGATTCACCTTCTCGGACCTCGTCGTTCGTAAAGTCCCAACAGGCGCACTGTGAGCACATCTTTTGTTCCATTTCCATTTTATGTTCACAAATGTGATGACCACATTTCCTGCAGACCTTTGTGATATCGGACATTAGGCCGTCACCTCATGGACCTCGGACTTTGGCTCCTCTAACTCTAATCTGTATTTAAAACTGGTCGCCAGGCTATTATAGAAACTAATTTGCTCCAACAGCTCATCTGTCATTTGAAGCTCTTACAAAATCTGGTTTACCCCAGACCCCGAATCTCCTCCTGACCTTTCTGGAGTTCTTTCTAGTCTTATTCGTCGGATAGTCGAAATATACCTATAGGTCCCTTTTATAGTGTCAATATTGGTGCTATTCTTGGGATATTCGCCTCACCAAACAGAGCATCGATAATGACATCTGTGCCAATTTACAGGAGAGGTGCGTCGGCAGGGATCAGTACTAGTTTTGTTATGACAGGAAATGCATTCAGTATTGGTCTAGTATTTTTAATAATGACCAATGTTATCCCAACACATGCTGCTGAGCAATTATTTTCAAGCTCTTTTCCGACCTCATCACAATTCTCTACTGCTACGGTAGTTAAATTTCTGAGCTCTGTACGTTTGATCTTCTTTGTTTCAGCAATTATGATGTTAGCTTCAGTCATACCTTCGATTATCAAGTGGAATAAGAAATAGAAATAATATATCCTATTTTTGTAGCGGTCATCGGTGGGGTACTTACAGCAAACCATTCTCACGTGGGCTGCGGAAGTAAAAAGATTTGCATTTCTTGTTTACAAGACAAATGATAAAACTCAATTTTTGTAATATAGATTGTGACTTCAATTATGAAGAGATATCACTCACGTGGCTAGAAAATAGATCGCGATGTTATTCATCGGCTTGCAAAACTTACTTGCGCCTGCCTGACAACGTTCTACCAAAAATCTTGGTTTTCAGGGCGTTCGATATCCTTAGATACAGATCACCACCGAAATAATAATAAGAATCAAATTTTCTATTACATTTAAGCGGTGATGATGACTTTTCTGTTATCCCTCTGAACCGTTTCATATCACCTATCTGACCATTAATCTTGCAACATAATCTTGGATGCTATGACAAGCTGACTTTTTTGCATTTTTGTTGACCGAAGCTGTTTCCAAAAAATAAGGTGGCTAGCAACTAGCTTTATTGTTATCCGCGCGATCAAAAAGTATATCCGCGTCACATCGAATTGCAACAATTCGGTTTGATCATCATTGGAGCTGGCTCTGGGTTAGATGTAGCCAACGCTGCTTCCCGACACGGTCTTAGGGATGCAGTTATTGAAAGAGACAGAGTGTGAGGAATATGCATCACGGTACTTATTCGTATTGCAGGGACTATGGACAAATTCACAGAATCCATGACTCGCCTTAGCATTAACCTTCAAACTAACGATCGTTATTTTACCACCATTACAGGACAATGTGAATACGTCACAACACCCAAAGCAACGCTTCCAAGCAATAATCTTTTAAAACCTGTTCTTCCTCGTGTGCCGATAACAATCAATTTTACACTTTCACGTTCAGCATAGTCTACTATTGTAGCCTCCACAGACGTAGATCCTTCAACGATTTCTGTGCCAAGGTCGATGCCTTCTCCATGGCCTTCTAATTTAATTCCGTCTAACCATTCCTGAGCTGCTCTTTTTTCCTCTTCAAAGCCTTTAACTCCATAAGTAGGTGCGGTGATGAACGTTGAAGATACAGATCTAATCCCGTGCATATGAAGAACAAATATAGCGATTAATTGAGAGTTGTATTTTTTTGCTATTGCAATAGCATAACGTGATGCGTCAATTGAAGCCTCTGAGCCATCTATTCCAACTAATATCTTACGGAACAGTCCTTTTCCCTCTGACAACTAACCTAACTTGATATATCTGATTAAAAAACTTACAGCAACTAAACACGGTTTTATTTAGTCATCATATATGGCTATAGCTATCTCATCTGAATCGACCATAGGCGAAGACTTTTGTCCTTATTAGTTGAATAAACTAAATCCAGCTTATTACGTTTCAAAATATGCCGTTATTACCTTTGATGTCTTTTTTCCTATACCAGTGCATTAACGGTATGGAATATTGATAACGAAATCTCGAGCAGTCCGTGAATTCATTATTCGCACTAATTCAATCTGTGCAGGAAGATAAAAATTAAAATACACACATCAATCAATCTGAGAATAACGTGGGGCTATCGTCTAGCTTGGTCTAGGATACCATCTTGCAGCAAGTGAGGTACAAGCCTGGGGCGCTGGCGGTCGTGGGTTCAAATCCCACTGGCCCCAATATGTAC
>JBAVTY010000545.1:0-1507 GCA_049696495.1 Candidatus Nitrosopolaris sp. | reverse complement strand
GTTCTTTTGTCCTATTACAAGTCTGAGGTTGGAAGAATGATTCACAGAATTAGAATATGGCTTTATTCCAAGCTATAACTATTTCGAAATCTCGGTAATGTAATAAATAATAACGACATAAATTTGGGCACTTCACTTAGATGAGAGAAGTTAGCTTAATGCATGTGTGACCAATACTTGTGCGATGGGTGATGACTTGTTTCATCCATAGATAAAGAACCTGTAGGGTCGGTGTATTGTCACCTTCCCAATGATCAATTGAATGCGAAGAGGAAGAGCAAATGGTTTACCTCAAATTGTGTTTCACTGCACACTTGTTAAGGCCGGCGGGAGTATGTACCACACACTGACTCCATAGTTCAATTTCTTTCCAGACAGAATGGTTAATCCAATTCTGATCTGATTCTCTTAAGCAAATAATCTATAATCACGGGCTTTCTGATAAAGCAACCTTCCTGCCTTGTTGGATATATTTCCCTCAGTGCTTCCCGGTTTATTTCTCCAGAAGACATGAAACAAATTCTTACATTAATATCGATAGCCAATATCTTTTCACATAACTCGAATCCGTTCATATCTGGCATGTTAATGTCAACCAAAAGAAGATCATAAAAATTTGATTTGAATTCTGACAACGCTACAATAGGATCATTAGAAGTATATACTTCGATTCTTTTGTTGACGTCGTTATTGTTATTGCTTTCTTCTATTACTGCTCTGAAAGTTATAGTGCGATATATGATCGGATCTGCTCTGAAAGTTATAGTGCGATATACGATATATGATCGGATGATTAAGTCATTTGAGGTTGTACCACAAAAAAGTAGCAATAGTACTGAGAATCCAGCAGCAACTTCTACATATGTGAATAGCACTTATGGAATACGAGTTCATTATCCATCCGATTGGACTAAGTGGAGTGTCTTGTATAATGTCGGTATTTTTGTATTTTGTCTAATTTTCTTAATCGATAAAGCTTTGTACATGTCTAGTACTGCAATTTTATGAGAACTCCTACGCTAAAACTTACCATAGGACAAAGAAACGGATTGAAATCATTTATGAAAAAGAGAAATGATAAGAGGGAATATCGCAGGGCACAGGCTATACTCAAGAAAGGTGAAGGTAAGACTCACAAAACTATAGCAAAAGAACATGGTGTAGATGAAAGAACAACCCAAAGATGGATCGCTACATATATCAAAAAAGGGATTGAAGGACTACAGATATGTAGGAGTAGCAGATCAAAATCCAGCATAACAGACGAAGATAGAGAGATTATCCTTTCAGCATTATTCAACGATCCTCATCTGTTTGGTTATCTTAGAAATACGTGGAGTCTGAGGTCGTTGGCAAAGTGTCTTACAAATGAGCTTGGTATTCCAATCAGTTTCAAGCACCTACAGCGTATAACTAAAGATTTGGGTGTTAGATGCAAAAGACCAAAACTTGAACTGCTACATGGAGAAGATTATGAAGAAAGAAAACAACGAATACATATTGCCCT
>JBAVTY010000544.1:0-3548 GCA_049696495.1 Candidatus Nitrosopolaris sp. | reverse complement strand
AAAGAAGAGTTAACCAACAGATAAAGTCAGACGTATGTGCAAATAGGTTCTATCAATACATTGAAGAACTAAAAGACCAGGTATCCGAGTACCTCGACAAGCAATTTGGAAGATGGTGCTAAAATGACATTTGCTATGACACTTGACTTAGTAGCGTTCACGCACTACAAACTGACAGCTATATTATCATATACCGAACTTTGAGTGCTGGCTGGAGACATACTAAAGTGCATTACTCAACTCTATGTATAACAATTGTCGAATACGATCATATAGATTATTTTAGTCTATAATAGTCGGTCCATAAAGGTAATTGATATAAGTTATGAAGGTCATTATAAAATCAGTATGTGCGACTTCATAGATTATGAAATCTACGATAAACGCAAGATAAAGAACAAGTGCTTAGGGAAGGAACATATGGAAGAAGTTGAAAAAATACAAGAAAAACCTATCATGGTAACCCAATAACAATCGCCCGCATCACTCGATTCGCCGTCGTTGGTTCTCGAGCACACTGAAGGATAGAACACGAAAGTAGGAAGCTGTTCGAAAGTATATCTTCATAAACATCTAAAAGGCAAAAATTCATTGATATACTATGTCATACCCTGAGGACGTTTTCTCTAGAATGTATTCAAGAGATAATCAACCCCAACTGTTGTATCCAAAAGACGAAAGTTCTTCTATAGACGGAGAAAGACAATATGAAGAAGTTGTGCAAACCAACCTCTTTAACGTCATGTTAAATAGAAGGTCTCAGCGGAAGTTCGAAAATAAGGCTGTAGAGGATAGAAAAATCGAAATGATATTGGCTGCAGCTGATACTGCGCCCACAGCTGGAGGTTTTCAAGGGTTCGAAATTTTTCATGTGAAAAACCCGGAAATCAAAATAAAGCTTGTTGACGCAGCAAATAAGCAACCTTACGTCAATGCCCCACTCGTTCTAGTTTTCTGTATGAATTCTGAAAGGGTAAAAATGAACTTTCCTCCAAATATCCTTAAGAAATTCTCTTTGCAAGATGCAACTTTAGCTGCCGCATATTCTCAATTGGCAGCACATGCTCTAGGTCTGAGTTCAATATGGATAGGAATGATAAATGAAGATAAAGTAATGAGAGCTTTAGGAACGAACCTTGTTCCTGCGACTATTCTATGTTTGGGCTATCCACAGAAGATGCTGCAGCCTAAGCCAAAGAGAAGTCTAATAGAATTAATCCACACTATTTGATTAGAGGTAGCTCAAAATCAAAAAACGATTATTTCGTTAATGTTAAGTATTATTTACAAATTTACGCTATTACTGCAATCGAGAATATAACATAATGGCAAAAATTTGCTTCTTATAAGCCCCAACTAACCTTATTGCCCGGGTGTACTTTTACAAATGGAGCTTCGCCTTCTTGCCATGGATCATTTCTTACCCATTCAAACTTCCTCTCAAAGATTTTATACAATCTTTTAAATTCCTCACCCCTTTCAATCAACTCTGATGAGCCTTCGATTACTACTGCTCTATTGTTTAGAGATGTATTATAAACATCAATTGTAACAGCGATCTTTTTATTTTTTTGAATATTATGATATTTTTTTGTATTATAATCAGTCGCAAAGTAAAGGAAGTTGTTTTCGTGTATGTAATTAACAGGTACGATATGTGGCATATTGTTGCATGAAGTGGCTACTCTACATATTTCATTTTCCAAAAGAAATGAAACTTCTTTTTCTGTGAATTTTACCTGTTTATTACTATCACCCATCGAATCACCAATACTTGTTGAGAGCCTTAAAATAAAAATCTTTGTTAGTACTTCGTAACTTGAACACAAAACAGGAAAACATCTGATTACAACCTTCTTTGTTATAAGGCCAGAGTTGGATTAGACCTACTTCCATTTTGGCACGACACCTACTTACTGCAGCATCAAGTAATGTTCTTATTTTCAGCAGCTGAAGTCAGCAAGCAGCGGGGTTGTTGCCTAATTCGATATCACATATTGTGTGATCTTTAGTCCGAGTTTGTTTGCACATTGCAATCTGTTACGCACTTCTAGAAAGGCTTACGATAAATTTGGTAGAGGTTTTGGTCTATAAGCAGGGACCTCTTCAAATGTATTGGATAATGACCCAATATCCCCTGTGATGCCCTGTAAGTCTCCAATATTGAATCATCTTCTCTTTCAATTTCTGTTCTAGCTGCACCTTCTTCATACTCTCTTTTTTGTTCAATACTTGACATCGTCTTGTCTTCTATCGGTGTAGCCCAACAGTGTGATCGCTGGGATATGTTTGATTTTTAAGATGAATTCAAAGTGGAAATCAATTAACTGTGTCTCCTTGAGCATGCTGGGTTATTTTTCCACATATATCTTTAACACCACATCGACTTATGTGAACAGTACTAATAGAGTCAATCTATAACATAGATGGTGTTATCCCCCTCATTAGTTACATACAAATGTCCATTTACAGAGACAAATGAACTACTACCAATGATGAGGATCAGCAGTAACGAGAATGCCGAACAAAGTCCTAAAGTTTGCATTTCTATCATGATTTGACGAGATAAGATAATTACATAATGACAGTACATGTAATAATGGTTGCTGAGTTCTGTTCCCTTATAAGTTTGCGGAACTTTCTTCTTACGTCTCTTGTTGACAAAAATTAAGAAAACTTGTGACGTAGAAAGAGGTCTGCCTCGAGCCTCATTATAAGCGAATTGGGCACTCATCCTGATTACAATTGCTGGAGTTTGCATTTCTCTTTACAATATAATTCGGACTGAAAAGTAGTGAAATAGTTTAAATCGAACAATCATGTGAGTACGATATGTGGTATTTGCTTGACCAAAGTTGAGCGCTAGTATTTTTATTCAGTATTTATTTATTTATCTATCTTAAAATTATTCTTTGAGTTCATTTATCTTAAAATTATTCTCAGGTTTTGTATAATTTGGTATCATTATAATCCAGATAATAATATATAAATAAATTACTCTTTTATATATCTACTATGAGTAAGATATTATACATAGTTTCTATCCTCAGCATCTTTATAGTATTTGCGTTTTCTTACTCTTACTTGTATAGTTTTTCTTCAAATAATAACTACTCATTGCTCGATGGAGCGTTATTATCATCTGATAAAAATACTTGTTTTTCTTCAAATGATAAATTGGTCGATCCTAACAATAATAACTGGACTCACGTATTTGAAAATGCTAAAGACTCTGTTGTTAAGGTGACCGTTAGCAATCCATACAATAGTCCGGAGATAAGCACAGGATTCATCTATGATGGACATATAGTAACTAATTATCATGTTGTAAAAAGCGCAAACCCTATCAATGTAACCTTTGCTGATGGAAATAGTTATCCAGCGCAAATAACTGGAACAGATCCCTATTCAGATCTAGCTGTTCTACAAGCTAGTGCAGCCTTAAATAAAGAGCAAATGAAGTCATTACCGATTAGAAATTCATCTGCACTTCAAATTGGACAAAACGTCGGTACTATAGGATATCCGTTCGAACAACTATCTTTTAG
>JBAVTY010000543.1:0-1796 GCA_049696495.1 Candidatus Nitrosopolaris sp. | reverse complement strand
AAAGAATGCTTACATACATTCAGCTAGTTACTATCGTCATTATACACTTGTGCAACCTGACTAGTACGACGAGCCGGAAACTATATAGCTAGTATGAAACACAAATGTATAATGAAAATCATGTTGATAGGAGCCCAAAATTGAAGAGACGTTCTACACGCCACATATCAGAGATAACAGCAATAGCGAATGAATTCGGTAACTCCGCTAAAATCATTGTTCCTCATTCGTGGTTGGGAAAGAGGGTCATAGCATTCCTTCATTCAGAATATATCTCAAAACATCCTGAGGAGCGAAAACTGCGAAATGTACTCCTGTAACAGAATTTGGTCATTGCCAATTACTCTTAGATCTCTTAGCCCTTGATTCCAAAAATCTTGGAATAGCTATTTATCAAGCAACGAATGCGTTCTATTAATTACTCTGGTCCTATCCTGTATTAGATTTGTCCGCAGTCTAAGTAATGATCTTTCTTCTCTAGGCTTTTTATTTGCAATGTAACATTCAGCTACAAGATCTGATCTAAGTAGATGAACAGTGTCCTTGCGTCTAATTTATCCGTCTTTATTCTTGCCTCAGCAATGGCCTTAGTTTTTAAGGGATTTGTCAGCTTAACATCAATATTATATTTTTCAAATGCATGATATGTTTTTAGCCAAAGGTTGCCAGTAGATTCGCATACTGCTGTGATAGTAGACTTACCAACACCATGCTTCTTCTTAATATATGAAGCAAAGGATTTGGCTTGATCCAATGTATTGTTGTATTTGGTTTCTTCTATTATAGAGCCCGTCTGAATCCATTATACAGACTACGCAATCCCGTTTTCCAATATCTACTCCAATATAGTTTAGCGATTCTTTCTTTTTCCTATCCGGCATGTTCCTTTCTCACCTCCTCTTCAGTTCAACATGGATAGCTGGACAAGGCTGCATACATCTATCAGAGCTCGAGGCTCAGTTTGACAGCAGCTTGGGATCCCCATTCAACACGAGAGACCTTGAAGGTCATGCATGATAAAGGGTCAGCTAACTGTTGCTGCTGGAATGATTTTGGGAGGCGTGATTACGACAACCTTGGGATGGAGATGGGTGTTTGACATCAATGTGCCAATAGGAGTCGCTCTATCCATGCTATCTATCAAGTACATTTCAAGGAGTACAACAAGGAGAACAGGTTACCATGAAAGTTTAGATATCTTAGGAGGCGTTTCAATAACAGCTGGGCTAATGCTACTTGTCTATTCCCTTAGCAGTGCACAGGATATTGGTATAGGATCTCCTCAAACCCTCGAGCTTCTTTTATTGTCAGGTATAGTCCTAGCTGCATTTCTTTTGATAGAGTATCGTTCAAAGGGACCACTTATGCCCCTTGGATTTCTACGAAGAAGCTCAATATTTGGAGCAAACGCAGTAGGTTTGATTCAGGTAGCGGCATTTGTAGCAATGATATTTATTCTGACGAATTATTTTCAGCAGGTACTTGGCTACTCTGCGCTTTCTGCCGGTATTGCATTTGCCCCAATGGGTGTTGTATTTTCAGTCGTTTCTGGCTTTTTGTCAGCACGACTCGTAAATCGCTTCGGTGTCAAACCAATCATAATTTCTGGGATGGTTTTGCAGACAATCGCCTATCTATTGCTTTCGCCGATTTCTCTCACAGATAGCTATTTTGGCGGATTGCTCGGACCCATGCTCCTCATAGGGGTTGGATTTGGATTAGGCTACACTGCAATCAACATAGCCGCGCTCACTGGAACTAGGAGAGGGGAAGAAGGCTTCACTTCAGGATTAATC
>JBAVTY010000542.1:0-1589 GCA_049696495.1 Candidatus Nitrosopolaris sp. | reverse complement strand
AATCTCCAGACTTATACAAAGACATTCCAGTTTATTCACAACATCAGAAGAAAGACTAGTGTAAGGAAAAAGATGTTTGAACGTATTCTTATAGTTAGCTGAAACATTTACTAAATAAGAGCGAATTAATTGAAGAACTTACCTCCCCCCTCTTGAGCATAATAACATAAGAGATAAGCCGATTCCAAATTCTTATCCCCAGTTGCAAAGTAGAGGCATATAACAAGATAGTCAAAAACGAGTTTCTAGCAGTAGAGCAAATATCAAGCATAGACGAAGGGAAGGTAAGATATGATAAGTTTGTTAAGGCATACAACGACAAAAGGGAACATGGAGGTATAAATGGACTAACACCATCTGAAATGTTTCTAAAAACATTCAGTAGATCCCATACCAGAAATAATACCAAGCAGGAAGGTGTCACCTATGTGGGTATTTGAAAATGTCTCCTGTCTGTGTAAGTACTACACTTAGTCATTCTACTAAGTATCTGCTCAACTTCTTCAGGACCATCATTCTTTCGTACCAACTTTCCAATCGAGATAATGTTTTGTGCCTTTCATTTCGTCCAGATCGATTATAATAAGTTGAATACTATCCTAGATCGATTATAATAAGCCTACATTGGTCAAATATTGCCTAGTGCGCCTATCGTTCCACGAAAGTTCCATATTTCTACTTCAAATAACACATCAATTAAATGGTTCTAGTTACTTACTTTGTATTTGGTTTAAGAAAATCATATCTCATCTTGAATAGGTCAATAACATCAGGAAGATCTTGTTCTCCTTTTATCCAATAGCTAACCCATCCTGATTGTGGAAGAAAATGATGCGCAGATACACGACCAGAATTTACTAACATATTTCTTACATCCATCGGAAATGGTAGTATGTCAGGGGATGAACATTCGCGGGGCATTTGCGAATGCTGTCAACCCTGATGTAAAGAATTGTCGAAAGCTCATGACGGCTGCCCCTTGTCTTTCGTGCGTTTAACTATGAGGCTCCCGGGTAAGACGAGGTGAACAAGCCAGCAAGCCTCGTCCAACTGGAAGGTAGTGCCTATTCGGGGCACGGGTTTGTTGCAACAGTGTTATCCAACATGAAATAAAAGAGATGACGAATAATCTCGCTATCTTAGGGAGCGCTCTTATTGTATAACCGAAAGGAGTAGAAAGTTCCACCACAAAAACGTCGCAACGTTCTATTGACATCTTCAGC
Organism: Candidatus Nitrosopolaris sp.; assembly: GCA_049696495.1. Classification (GTDB taxonomy): domain Archaea; phylum Thermoproteota; class Nitrososphaeria; order Nitrososphaerales; family Nitrososphaeraceae; genus Nitrosopolaris. The sequence goes on along the minus strand of JBAVTY010000542.1, from coordinate 366 downwards.
TCGGAAACGTTGTCTAATTTACTTCGGCACGGCAGGTCGCCTAGTCTCATTTCATAGGAGAATCGTCTGTCAAGGTATAAAATTAAGATTTACTATACCAGCGGCTCCTCTAAAACGTTACTATTGCATATATGCTATCCGCAGTCCGATACCCAATGTGATATTATGAGAAAATTCAATAAATAACATATAATACACATATCCCAGTCATAACACAGAAATGCTTAAAATGTTATCACATCATATGCCTCACTATATTATCTTATTCAATTTTACAGAGCAAGGACTAGGAAATGTCAAAGATACCGTAAAGAGAGCTGAAGCGTTCAAAGATGCTGTTGAAAAAGTAGGTGGCAAATTTGTTAA
>JBAVTY010000541.1:0-3629 GCA_049696495.1 Candidatus Nitrosopolaris sp. | reverse complement strand
AGAAAAGATTTGGATTAATTAAATCAATAGGCTGGAACATAGAAGTGCTTAACAGATTGCAATGTGCAAACAAACTGGGACTAAAGGTGACACGATATGCGATATCGAATTAGGCAACAACCCCAGTATCTGGAGACAAGAATATCCTCTTCCTCCACTTTTTTTCTACAATCATTTCAATCTCCTAGTCCTTAAGTAATCGTTTTCTATTCCGGAAATATAGAAGCTAATCCTAATCAACCAACAGTACTAAGTATAGGTTGTACGGGTGTTCTTAATTCATGAGCTGCTACATTGATACACTCTTGCTGCATTTTATCAAGAATCATTAATTGTTCGTGTGATTTCTTCATAAGCCTGTGGTGTAAGAGGATAACTACACTTCGAACAGAACTTATTATCCATTGCGTTTACAAGACTACATCTTGCACAACTAAGAACCGATGGTTTTCTCTGGGCTGCGGCAGACTCCTCTTTGTGGACTAGGATCTGATTCTTTAAATTCCCCCCCATCCTCCTTTTGATATATCTTGAGCCTTGCTTTGAATTCATAGACCATCTAAACTTCTTTTTCAAAGCATATTCTGGAAGGTAGTCAGAGTCTGAGGTAATTGCAGAATGCCTAATGCAATATGGATTCCACTTCTTTGTTTTTAACAAGAACTCTAATCTTAGGCTTTCATCTTCATCAGTGATTGCTCCATTTTCCAGTAGACGGATTACCCTTATTCTTAGCTATTTCATCATAGTGCATAAAGCGTCAGGTTTTATCGGTCTGCCAGTGACCAGATTACAAATCAATCTAGCATTGGCTTCATTTCTGAACAGGTGTTCGTTGAGCCAATCACGAACATATGGAAAGGAACATGCGAGTAGTGTTGGACCGGTTCCGGTCTTGGACTCATATGGAATTTCGCCTTCACCATATTTTTCTCGCAGCCTTATATGCTTAATCTTGCGCAATGTCACCTCATGATTTCTTGCGTTCAGATCCTATAGTAACGTTAAGGCAGCCTTGTTACGTTTGTACGGTCCATATTTAATTATTGAAAGAATCTCATCCCGCTCCCACAATTCTGTTTCTAAATATGGGCTAATATGTTTAGTTGTTTTCTCCTTGATTTGGACAAAGCTAGGTGTAATCCAGTCTGAAGTTGGTATTATCTCTAATCCTTTATTTTCTCTTTCCTTTTGATTGTGTAACCATCTAAAGAAATATTTTATTCGCTGCAAATAATCATTCCAAGTTCTAATCCATCTTTTATCAGGATCGGTTTGTGTATCTTTTATTCACGTGTCCAAAAAAGCAAGGATTTGCTCTCTTTTATGAATTTCATAGAAATTAGTCTCACAGCCAATTTAGCAAAATATATCATAATCTTTAGATTACCATTTTGGTAGTTATCAAGTTCCTATAGATTTCATGTATTGGTAGAATTCGTACAATAACACCTGATTTGTAGAGTTAGATATTGAAGAGATGTTGACAATAGTTGTCGTGAGCGTTACTGGCATTATCCGATTTATGCTCCTTGTCCTTGCAGGATTTATAAAGCGAATTCCGATATATCAACCCCTATTACCTGCGGGTTCGGTGGGATATGGCTGAATTTTCAGATGAATCTACATTAGATTTAAGGTATCAGAAAGCGTTAGTTGTTTCAATTCATGAACGTAGTTCTGTTCTTATTCTTCACCTTTAATGCTGGTAATAATTGTGTTACCATAACCGCTAACTATACGAAAAAGATATAGTTAATTATTCGGGAATACTGCATTGAAAGATGGTACTGGTTCTCGATTTAACAACAATGTGCAGCTATATAGGAAAGCTGATTCAACTGTTTTTCTTCAAACCCATAAAAGGTATGGTTAATTGTAGTACTAACATTACAGGGAATACAATATCATTTACAGTCGTAATCGAAGCTGTAACATTTGTTCATGAATCAAGGGTTGATTGTAATGGGAAGACTTAATCCTTAATCTCCTGGTGAAGATAAAAATATAGGGTATATTGGCGTAACTTTTCTTAACGAGGCCAACCTAGCCATAAACACCCTGTTAAGAAAAAACCACCCCATACTGCATTATTTTTTTAATGATATCCCATTAGTCCAGTCGGATAAGATCAATCAAGGTAGGAGGTGGTACCGCCGCTTCTTCAAACGGCAGTAGGTATAATTATACAAAGATAATTCGTGATCCTGAATACCAAAGAACGCTTATCACTGCTCGCAAGTAAAAACCTCTAGCACTGGATTTTATGGAATCGACACTACCATAAACCTCTAATCCTACACTTCCCAAGATTTCGCGAGATTCTACCTCATCTGGGATATTTTTTATTCTGAAGTAATCAGTACCGTCCTGGAATATTGCAAAGAGACCAGAAATGGCAGCACCGGCAAATATGGGTGAGTTTATCATTACATAAAGATTTTAAAGTACAAACGCCTTTTTTTCCAGTTAGGAATGACTCGAAGAAAAAGCGTTGAGAACCACTTCTGGCGAATCGAGAAAAGGTGATTATTATTGGGTTACAGTAATAGGTTCTTCTTGTACCTTATCAAGTTCTTCTTCCACTTTCAAGTCTCGCTTTTCTAAATTATACAGGAAAATATGAAAAAGATGTGAAAACTATGCGCGAAGAAATGGAAAATAAATTTCAACAAATACTCGCAAAGATAGACACCGCAAGACTACGCTGATAGTACGAGATCAGAATAATTGTCATAAAAAAATATTTATGTAGTATGCCACAATATTACGTGGATTTAACTAAGCTCGAGTTAATTATCAACAACTTGATATTTTTTCAGTTCGTAACAAGCAGGGTGTAGAGATTCCTCCTTTCATCATAATCTCCTTATACATGTCGATAATTGACTTTGATGTTCAATCGGCGTTATAATATGAAAGTATCAGACCTTTTCATAAAATGCTTGGAAAATGAAGGTGTCGAATATATCTTCGGCATGCCTGGAGAAGAAACTAGCGACCTTATGATATCGTTGCTAGATTCGAAGAAAATCAAATTCATTTTAGTAAGACATGAACAAGGAGCTGCTTTTATGGCCGATGTGTATGGAAGATTGACTCAAAAGGTTGGAGTTTGTCTTTCTACATTAGGACCTGGTGCCACAAACTTGACTACAGGTGTTGCAAACGCCAATATGGATAGATGTCCAATACTGGCAATCACAGGACAAACAGGTACTGACGTGCTACACAAGGAATCTCACCAAAACATGGACGTTGTAACCATGTTCAAACCTATCAGTAAATGGAGTTGGTTAATCCGTAATCACGATAGTATCCCAGAAATTATAAGAAGAGCTTTCAAGATCTCATTAGCGGAGAAATCTGGAGCAGTACATCTGGTATTACCTCAAGACATAGCCAAAGAGAACTCAGAGATTAGACCAATAAAGGCTCAGGAATTGTCAAGGTCCAGGCCTAATGATGAGTTGATCAAAAAAGGAGCAAAAATGATTCTAGAAGCACAGCGGCCTTTAATATTAGTAGGTAATGGCGTTATAAGAGGAAATGCCAGCTCATGCTTGAAATTCGTAGAACAAACAGGAATATGTTCCATGAATACGTTCATGGCAAAGGGAGTAATATCA
>JBAVTY010000540.1:0-1918 GCA_049696495.1 Candidatus Nitrosopolaris sp. | reverse complement strand
TAAGGTTGGTTATTCGGTGGGTACTGTACGCGATCTAGACAAAGACATAACATCTAAGATGGGTTTTATGCCTATAGTGGGACCGATAAAGGAAATGGATAAAAGAATATTTAATGATGGTAAAATGGATATTAGAGATGAAATTGTGAAGATATTTAACACGAGATAAGGTCCCTACCTTATCTTTGGCTTAAACGCTATAATGCTACGCCTCCAGTCCCCTTTGCTGCTATCTAAATAGTAGCACACGTCAGTTCTAATTTCTGTTTTTTATTATCTGATAAGTTCTATCATAATCCAATCGAATAATTTTTGCAGTACGCCTAGACGGACTAATCAATATTTCATCATTACTTGTAATCGCTATTCCTCTAGAATTTTCGGTAGTTCGGTATAGACGTACATCTGCATTTCTGGTAAGACTAATTTTTATTATTGATTGATATGGAACAGTATAACGGATGTAGCTACCTCTAACCACTGTCCTCTTCTTTTTATTCCCTAAATTCAGTTTTCGGACTAAAAATGTGGGTATGATGTGGCAGATACCTAATTTGTTGTCAGAAAATTGAGCGCTATTATTACTTTTATTATTATCATTCCATTTTTTTGCTGTTATTCTGTCTAGATAAGAATAATATCCATGTGCTCCAAATGACGTGCTAATAATTACACCGTTTCCTATGGCATATTCTGCAAATTTTTTCAGTGCGTGGTATCCTGAATTTGCTTTACGTATGGTAACTGACAAGGCATACCTTATACACCGTGAGAAAATACCACGTTCAATATACATATCAGTCAAAATATCTGTCGCTCGTTCTATACCATTCTGATTATCATTATTTTTATGTTTGATACAAACAGAAAACATCGTTCTTTTCTCTAATCTGTAATTACCGTTATTGATGTCAGAAAGTGCTTTGAGAAGATCTTCAAATAAAAGTTCTGCAAGCCTCGCTTTACTGCCTAATACATCATTATCATTTACCCCTACAAAGAGCAAGGGAATCTGAAGTTTTTTTCCGTAATAGCCAAAAGTACCATCTCCTCCAACCACTATTGCCATGTCTGGATCCCTGTTTGAATAGGAAAGGCCTGTGGACTCGACTACTTTCAATATTTCATTGAGAGAAATCTTTGGTCTTTTTGAATGAACATATATTCCAAACTTCAAAATACAATACCTTTAGCAGCGAACCAATCGAAGAATGAATTGTTGCTGGATATCAAATGCAAACTACCAGTGAAACGATTGTGAATATAACTTTATATTTTAACACTACTATTCTGATTTCGACTTGATAACATGAGACAGAAACTTCTCATTTATTTTATAAAGAATCTAGAACGTTGGTAAGTTCGGATAGATGGCAGCAGCAGTATCCGTGTATGTTGTATTTGTGGAAGGTCGTTGGGATTAATCTAGTTAGAAGAATAGATGATGTTTTATGTTTGGATAAGAATCATAGTCTTCCACAAAATTGAAGAATACGATCCCTAGGTTTTGGATAGTCTCACTATCGTCCATCATCAGCATCACCAACGGCAATAAATCTATGCCTTTCTTTTTCTATTAGTGGAACTAATTTTTTCATTATTACGTCATCAAAATTGGTTGTTTTCGAATCAAATATTAAAGGCATATAATAAGCATCCGTAATTATCGGAACTGTAGCCCTACTCAGTTCCGAGCACTTATACCTACCGAATGCATAAATTTGTTTTCCCATCTTTGATTCAAATCTCACCTTTTTGTCCCTTGTTATCGAATTTGACACATACCCCTCCTGTTCTTCATCAGTCAAAATAGGTTCCAGTTAATGTATCGTGAGAATATAGGTAGTGTAGTCATCTTAACAAAAAATGCAGGTAGTCACGATAGCAAAAGGGACGAGGTGACACCAGTAGGAATAAT
>JBAVTY010000539.1:0-6159 GCA_049696495.1 Candidatus Nitrosopolaris sp. | reverse complement strand
GATTATCGGCGGATATTGTTGCGCCCTTCTTTTCATGTCCTACATATGTTGCTTGTCTTATCATCTTTAAAGTGTTAAAATCGTAAGTATATGATAGATAAATAGTATATATCAACGCCGTTTCTTTTCCTGCAGTCTTTCTTACTATTCTACCTATTCTTTGTACAATTTGGTTCATATTGGATGTTGTTGCTAGTATTATTGCCACTCTAACCTCAGGCACATCATATCCTATTTCCAAAGTATGTACAGAAAGTAGAGGAAAGAATTTTTTTCCCCATTCCGATAGTATTTTTTGTCTTTCCTTTAATCGGGATTTGCTATTAATAAGCATCGATTTGATTCCTTTTTCTTCTAGCAAATCTTTCAGCATTTGAATCGATTCTATAGTTTCACTAAAGACCATAATCCTTTCAGAAGGATGTTTTGCTACGATGACATCTACTGCTGCTAATAGTTTATTTTTAGCACAATTGATCAAATTCTTTCGTTCCTTAACATTTGCAAACCAGGCTCTTGCAAGGCCAGCTGAACGACCTCCTCTTCTTAATACGGAGGCTATTGATTTGGGATCAGAGGTGTGAAGATAGCCAGAGATATTTCTGATTTTAGCAGAGCATTCGTCATAGATTTTTTTTTCATCAGAAGTTAAATCAACCTTTATTGGAATAACCACAGGTCGTGCTAATCTCTTGTCTTTCACAGCTTCTTTTATCATATATCTTTTGACTGGTGGCAGTAATGAGAGAATTGTCTTGTATCTAGGATCTTGTTCATCAATTGTTGCAGTTAACCCTAGTAATGGTTTTTTAGATTTTCCTCCTATTGCAAAATTAAATACCTTCCTCAAAGTCGTAGCACTATCGCTTACTAAATGTACTTCATCAAATATGATCATTTTGGAGTTATTAATAAGATTAAGATTACTAACTGCGCTTTGATATGTGCTTATCGTTATTTCACCTACTTCTTTACGCTCTCCAAAGTATGCGCCTATTCTCTCTTGAGGAATACCATATCCTATTAGTCTGTTAATATTTTGCTGTACTAAGACGATCCGTGGTACTAGAAACAGGATACTGAATGGATTATTACTATCAGAAACAGTAGTCTCTTCTCTATTTACTACTGCTTCACATGCTCTTCTTGCACATTCATATGCTATCTCTGTTTTACCGGTACCAGTGCTGTATATTATCAAACCTTTATAGTCATTCATTATCCATGCCTCAACTGCTTCAATCTGATCCTTCGTTAGTTTAAACGGAAATTTTAGCATGGAAATAGCAGAGATTGTTGTCGAGCGTGATGATGCTTCGGACGTGCTCGGTTTCAAATTCAGCATGTTATAATATCACCACAACATAAACAAGTCCGACTGAAAAATATTATGAATTAGGATATTCCCAGCTACAAACCTCAGATAGTTGCCTACGATTACGATTTACTTCTATGATAAATTTCTTCTTCCGATTTTCAAACTGTCTCACTATTATTGCTGGTTTTATCCCAAGCACTTTATCGAGGTGTCCGTCTATTTTACATCTCAAGATCCCATCATGCCGGGAATTTTAAGGGGCGTTCTATAATCCTTTGTAACAATTATTCCGTGATCTGCTGTGACAGTTACTGAATTAAGAGTGGAATTTTCAGGCGGCGAAAGCATAGCATTTTCACCAGGAGAAAGTGAAGTCAACTTATCAACTTTGCCTCCATAATTGACGACAATATTTGTCAAAGGAAGCTTGCCCGTATTTGTAATCATAACTCTTGCAGTGCTGAAAAGATATTGATTGTCTTTTATCGGATCTACACTAATAGCATAATCCTGTGTGGCTACTGCAAAAACATAGAACAATAAGAATATTGTAATTGCTACGACAACTCCTACGCCTATTGCTGAAAAGAGAAATATGCGCTTCATTATCTTATTTAGGATTAGACAATATTTTATGTTTTTGATTATTCATGCGTATATATTTATTTTTGACATAAATTGCAACAAATTTTTATATTTTATCCTAGACTGGATATCAGCTATTTCATAACTATCCTGCACTAAGCTCTGAAAGGGAAGACATCCTCTAAGATATGTGGAAATATTATCAAAGGGCAGGATAAATGGACTTCTACTTAAAATCCTCACACTTATTCACTTGCCGCTCGAGGTAATCTTAAAGTAACAGGATTAATCATGAAAAAACATTTGGCAAAGTCGAAACAAAAACAACCGAATATTCTTGTCATCTGGGGTGATGACATTGGAATTACCAATCTCAGTTGTTATTCGCACGGACTGATGGGTTACCAAACACCCAACATTGACCGTATTGCAAAAGAAGGCATGATGTTCACAGACTCCTATGGCGAACAGTCCTGTACAGCCGGTCGCTCGTCCTTCATTACCGGGCAAAGCGTTTACCGCACCGGCTTGTCCAAAGTAGGCATACCTGGCGCACCGGTCGGGATGAGTGAAAAGATCGTGACGATCGCCGCATTGTTGAAGGAACAAGGTTATGCTACAGGACAATTCGGTAAGAACCATTTGGGCGATCTCAACCATATGCTGCCCACCAATCATGGATTCGACGAGTTCTTTGGCAATCTTTATCACCTCAATGCGGAAGAAGAGCCTGAAATGGACAACTACCCTTCAAAAAAAGAATTTCCGAAATTCTTTGAAACATTTGGTCCTCGTGGTGTGATCCATTCCTGGGCCACAGACAAGGATGATCCGACAGAGATGCCGCGATGGGGAAAAGTGGGTAAGCAAAAAATTGAGGATACGGGACCGCTGACAAGAAAACGGATGGAATCCTGCGATGACGAATTTATTTTAGCAACCAAAGATTTTATCAAGCGGCAGCATAAGGATGGAAAACCATTTTTCGTGTGGCTCAATACGACACATATGCACTTGTATACACATACCAAACCCTCAAGTAGAGGACAGGCCGGTCGCTGGCAGTCTCCCTATCATGATACGATGATTGACCATGATAAAAATGTTGGACAAATGCTTGACCTGCTCGACGAGCTTGGAATTGCCGAAGATACCTTCGTCATGTATTCCACTGATAACGGGCCGCACAGGAACTCCTGGCCCGATGGAGGCATGACTCCCTTCCGCAGTGAAAAGGATACCAACTGGGAAGGAGCATTCCGTGTTCCGTTGCTGGTGCGCTGGCCTGGCAAGATCAAGGCCGGTTCAATTTCTAATGGCATCGTTCAGCACCATGACTGGCTGCCAACTTTCCTCGCCATGGCAGGCGATTCAGAAGTAGTGGAGAAACTGAAGGAGGGATACAAAGCCATCGGGCGAACTTATAAGAATCATATCGACGGTTTTAACCTGCTGCCTTACCTGACTAGTGAAGTAGCAGAAAGTCCCCGTAATTTTTATTTCTATTTCAGTGACGATGGTGATATGCTTGGCATACGCTTCGACAATTGGAAGTTAGTATTCATGGAACAACGTTGCAAGGGAACCCTGCAAGTATGGGCTGAGCCCTTCATTCGCCTTCGTCTTCCAAAAATATTCAACCTCCGTACCGATCCATACGAATTCGCAGATACCACTTCGAATACATACTGGGACTGGATGATTCACAACGCTTATTTCATATACTTAGCACAGGTTGCTGCTAGGAAATTTGCCGAAACCTTTAAGGAGTTCCCGGCCATCCAGAAGCCAAACACCTTCACGATAGATGATGCATTGGCGAAAATGTCGGAAGCTGCCGGCGGTGCGAGCCATTAATAACAACAAAACCTATTCAACATGTTAGACACCACAGAAATCAATAAAGAAAGAAAAGAGCTTAACACGGAAAATATGGCGCTTATAGATGCTGGAAGTTTTATAATGGGTTCCGATAAATTTTACCCGGAAGAAAAGCCGGTGCATAAAGTAACAGTGGACGGTTTCTGGATGGACAAATGCCCGGTGACTAATAAAGCGTTTAGTGATTTTGTATCGGCAACTAATTATGTGACGGTTGCAGAAAGACCATTGAATCCGGCTGATTTTCCCAGTGTCCCGGAAGAGAATCTTGTTCCAGGTTCCATGGTTTTTGAAAAAAGGAATGAAGCTGTCGATTTGAAAAACTATGCCAACTGGTGGCAATGGATGAAAGGTGCCAGCTGGAAGCATCCGCAGGGACCTGACAGCACCATTATTGGATTGAATGATCATCCTGTAGTTCACATCGCTTATGAAGACGCAGAAGCCTATGCGAAATGGGCAGGAAAAGAATTGCCAACGGAAGCAGAATGGGAGTTTGCAGCAAGAGGTGGATTAGATGGAATGGATTTTATCTGGGGAAATGAAGATACACAGCTTACCAAACCCATGGCCAATACCTGGCAGGGAGAATTCCCTTACAAGAATTTATTAATAGATAAATATGAAGGCACCTCTCCTGTTGATTCATTTGAGCCGAACGGCTATGGTTTATTTGATATGGCAGGTAATGTTTGGGAATGGACATCCGACTGGTATGTCCCGCATTTAGATGAATCTGCTAATAAGGTCAAAACTTGCTGCACAACTTCTATCAATCCAAGAGTAACATCATCCGAATATAGCTATGATCCGAGGCAACCACAGTTTAAGATCCCAAGAAAAGTAGTGAAAGGCGGTTCGCATATCTGCGCTCCGAATTATTGTTTACGATACCGGCCTGCGGCTCGACAACCACAGATGATCGATACAGGGATGACCCATATCGGGTTTAGGTGTATTATCAGGACCACATGATGATGCATAAGGTTAATTTTTTTTATGATGACAAATTTCTAAATCGCAATGAAGCAAGTGGTCGTCCATATCATCTCCAGAAGGATCAAAATCACCGAAATAGAGTATATGAATCTCTTGTCCAGATCTCTTGATCTCTTGAGTCTCATACAGTTTTCGTATAGAAACGACCAACCCGCATAACCTCGATTCACTACTATCCTAACGTCTCGATCTTCTAAAAAGGGCTTTTCTATCCAAACTTCAACATAGTGTGGCCGTTTATACCATCTGGGTATAGTATATCTCTACGATGCCTCCTTGAGGAAATCAATATGCGATTGAACGAATTGCTCCGGCGTTTGATACACTTCCACAAAATCTGCAAGCAAGTCTACCTTCATCAGAAAAAGAATTCCATGGGAGCTTTCCCTTTTTTCTAGCCTTTACTGTAGCACTGCTTAACTGTTTGTATGTCTGATTAGTACCTCCAAGGAGACTAGTCTGTAAAATAGCGTTTTCAATGAAGGTGTAATGTAGCGTTCTAGAAACCACGGTAATTCTCGCTTTACAATGTCAATGACAACTTTCCAATCTATGCGTTTTTAAATTCTTATTACTACAAAGATGTGCCATCTCTTCGCAAGACTAGTCAAGCATCAATAACACAAATAGCGATCAATATCGTGTATACTTAGCATTCTAGTCAAGAGAGGTCGGGAAATTCTTGCATTTACAGTTGTCTATGCACTTTGAATGTGTATATTTCGCGTGAGAGTGACTAAGTGACTAACACTCATTCGACAGGAATTGGGTGTCATTTTTTGGATTGGGAGAGATAAACCTCTAATATTCGAGTGTCTAATCACACTGCATGAAGAACAAACTCGTTTTTGAGGAGATAAATAAACCCTTGAAATTGTACGATATTTCTCCAAAGTGGGCTGCACGCCTGGAAAGAGGACAACAATTGCCCACCGTCTTATCTCTTACATGGCTGAGATGGTATTTTGAACTCAAGCGTGCATCAAGATGTGTGGTAGGGGAGGCACATAGCTATTCTTCATCTTACATGTATTACTGCAGAGAATGCGACGAGATAGGTTGGAGATTTATGCTTTATTTTACTCTGCGTTCATATGCAAAACTAGAAGAAAACAAACATATATTTGTCAAACACTGGAATAGTGAGCACACCTAGACCGGCTAACATAATTTCATACAATTATTTGATAATTTTGTTCAACACAGGCTTAGCTTAGAAGTGTTATCTGTACCTATTGGTTTCTTCAGCCAAATTATTAGATGATGCCTATAGAATTGAACAGAATGGTGATGTAAGGGAAAGACTTCTGCTTGTTAGACGTGTACTAGTGGATAATGAACAAACAGCTAGAGTCGCTGAGAATGAATTCCACCGG
>JBAVTY010000538.1:0-4647 GCA_049696495.1 Candidatus Nitrosopolaris sp. | reverse complement strand
ATAGAATTCTTGCACTTTGTTTTCAAGACATGTTACGAATATTGGAGGCGGATCTGAGTCTCTGGTTAGAGATAGAATACGTGCAGAACTTGCAAGTTATTTTCGTACTGCAGAACAGGATGTGCCCAATAAGTCTGAGTTTAAGTAATTGAAAAGTCGTAAGCGGCGTCGCATGAAGAAAGATTAACAATGATAGAAGACATGTTTAATGATTGGATAGAGTAAAAGATCGACATTATGCCTCAACAGTGCCTAAACTTTCTCAAATATATCTGAAACCCTCCCATCGAAGAAAAATAATAGCTCTTTTTTGTGTGTATTTCTGTACGCACCTTGAACAAAAGGTGATTTTCAGCATACTTAGTGTGATCTAGCGGTAGCTGTTTTGGGCTATATGCACGCAGTATTATGTGGTGTGTACATAAATGCACTGTGGCATCCACTAACAGGCCAAGCCATACGCTTTTTTCCACCAGACAGTGGGATAGGCACACTCCTCAAAGTTGCCGTATCAGAATACATCAGGTATTTCAACGCACTCAAACAACGAGCACTGCCTCAGCCACAAGCTACAAAGGAGCAGGTAACACATGTCACAGCTGCAGCGAGCAGCTCCAAAGGATTAATGGTTAGCTGGTCTCATAGTAGCAAGTTTATCAAAAACATATTATTATGTTGATAGATTTCGATTGCATTACAAGATCTAACTCCTTTTTCTTACTATAGCATCTATGGATCTTCTATATCCAGTTAGTGAACTACCACCTATTAAAATAGGTGGCTTCTTTTGTCATCATTGCGTTCATGTCTACGCTAGCAAAAGTTCTTAACTTTAATTTGGGCATGTTCACGGTTACCCCTACTTTAGAAATATATCCTAAAACCCGATAGGCAATATTGAAAGCGGCGTTTCTATCAGCATTCTCTTCACCACATTTAGCACAGGTAAACAATCCTTGTATCTTCCGTACACCTTTCTGATAGCATTTTCTGCAATATTGTGAAGTCCTTGCCTCTGACACTTGCATAACCTTGATACCTGCTAATGCTGCTTTGTATTTTATGTATTGTGTTAGTTTGTAGTATTGAAAGCCGGACAGCTTTCTGTTAAACTTTTTTCCTTGTGTATCCTGTTTTTGCATGCGCAAGTGTTTGATCTCACCTAACACGATTATGGCATTAGTATTGATTGCTTGCTTTACAATATCTCTGCTAATGTTGTGTACTATATTATTTGCAATTCTCTTCTCATGACTTCCTATCTTCTTGATTGTATCTATCGCCTTCTTTTTTCCTAGTTTTCTTCGTAACCAAAAGTAATGACCTCTAACACGGTTCAAGTCCTTACCATAGAATTTTGTAAGGCCATTTGCCAACTCCACAGAAGTAGCAATATGTCTTATTCCCATATCGATGCCAATTACGTTTTGATACTGAAGTTTCTCAGGAATATCTTTCTCTACAACTACATCTAGAAACCAACGGTTCTCTTTCTTGTATAGTTTCGACTCGCATATCTTTGCATCTGTTGGAATTGGTTCGTATGGTTTGATTAACCCAATCCATAGTCCACCTTTTACAGATTTCACTGGTATTCTAACCCAATATTCAGCTACTGTACTGGGCCTATGTTCTATTTTTATCAAGTCATTTCTTATCGAAAGTGGGTATTTCTTGCCCTTCTTAATCACCTTATAGAATCTATTAGCCTGCTGCTTATTCGCTGAGTAAAGCCCTAGATCTTCTTTTGTCTGCAAATAGTGTTGTAGATTATCGTATTCCTGTTGTAATGCCACTAGTTTAGTATTGGTCAGGTCCTCTATTACTTTACAATGATAGCACTTTTTGGCTTTGACTAATGACACTTACTTATCCTTTCATGAATCCTATAGCAATGCCCATTGACAGAATTCCAGTTAACGGGATACCAAGGTTTGTCATTACTAGAGCTGGTGTATGATGATCGTTGCCAAAACCAGGTATCTGAGTTGTTGCGTTTGCAATAGTTGACACAGTATTCTGAGATGCTGCTTGAAGCTTGGTCCAGTTTACGTTAACTACCTCTTCGTATTGTAGATATGCTATGCCAGCGAAAAATAGTCCAACTACTACTGCAGCTAATTTTACTAGCTTCTTTAGGGCATAGCCAATTAGGAGGCCGATAAAGAAGCCACAACCAATTGTAGCACCGGTAGAAACAAAGTTTTCGGTATTCATGGATTGGTATAGCGCTCCTGAGTACGTTGAGAATTAGTGCCTTTTTGTTTGGTTACAAAATTTTCATCTTCTTTAAGGACATTTAGATAGCTCTGTTGCATACGTTGCATATGTTACCTATATCTAAACTTCATAATAAACATTATGCAACATAGGTAACATTACTTAGAAATACCTGTACGTGTCACATACAAATCAAATTAGCGTGGGAAAAAAATCACATATCACAAAGGCTACTACTACATCCAAATCATTAAGAACAACGATTCCCGAGGATGTGGTAAAGGAGATGCGTTTAGAAATTGGAGATATCCTTGACTGGGATGTAATTCATACAGAAAAAGGTAAGAAACATGCAAAGGTCAGAAAGTTAGAGTGATGGATATTATTGTAAGTGAAAGGTCTGTGATCGTTCATTCTGTGTATAAGTTGAAATATATGACCAGTTGGATATGGTGAGGCATCCGGAGGTTGGTCCTGGATTGCTGACGGTCCTGTCGGTGACGAAGGTGGTGGTACTGTTGGTGATATTGATGGTGACAATGCTTGCTGCTGGTCGAAATGAGGTCGGAAAGTATCTCCCCACGGGGGGTTATCAGGTAGTTCCTGATCTACAGAGAATCCATATGTCGATAGAGTGTCAAATCGTTTGGGCAATGATACTATATATGCATCAAGCGGTTTGACGCGTTTGACCACTAGGTCCTTTGTAATATCTGATCTATTTTTTAGCGTACAGCTTATTTTTTTGTAAATTTTAGAGATATATACTGTCTGCAGTACACACACCTTTTTTTCGAAACCCTTATATTTTATGCTATACAGCATAGCGACAGATACGTGTCTGACCCGTTATGCGTCAGGGTAGAGAAAACACAAAAAAGGTTAGAAGTTATTTAAATATTTACACACAAACTTGTATTTTCTTGATCCTCTGAACTGCTGCAGTACACACACCTCTCTGACCTTCTTTTTCGTACCTTATCGCTTTCCGGATAGTCTGAAAAAGGGTAAAATGAGTTCAGAATTTAGGCCAACTACCTATACATCTAAGGTCGCCTGTGACCAGATCTACTCTCATCCTAAAGCCCCCATTGTTATCTAATGATGCTGCTGCTGAGGACACAACGTACACACACCTTTTTGGAAGAGGACACAACGTACACACACCTTTTTGGAAGAAAAACAAGGTCAAACAAGCAAAAAAAACATTTTTTTGACAGGGAAAGACTTCTGTAAAAAGGTGTGTACGTTACATAAACTCAGAGATTATGTAACTATAGTCATTGATACTATAAGGGATTATATTCCTGGCTGATCTAGCAGCCCGGTAATCAGTTGCCTGCAAATCTCTCAACAACACTCAGGAAATTCGAGTCTTTGAGCGAAGCTAATCGAATTATACTAAATGATTTTTATCAATACATGCTATCAAAGGACCTTAAAAGCGAACACCATATTACCAATTTGCTAATCTTACTGATATCTCTTGACAAGTTTTATGGCCCTTCAGGACTCCCTTTCACCTCTATTAGCAGTAAAGAGCAAATATTAACATTCTTAGACCATCAGCAAAAGGATGGTAAATGGGTTAAGCGAGAACGTGATATTGATGGAAGATATATCACAAGTTTCAATTTTTACTTAGGGTTACTTAGGGTATTTTTTAGATGGTTGTTCAATAAGGATAAACCCGACGAAGATTGGGAGACGCCCCCTTTCCTAAAAATCAAGACTAAAAAACCATTGCGTGCGAGTCCGTATGGTATTAACGATATCTGGGAACTTGATGATGTGTTAACAATTGTATCATACGAACCTGAGTTAAGAAATCAGGCTATCATCACTCTGTTATGGGATTTAGATGCCCGCAACCATGAAGTCACCGCTTTAAGAATAAAGGATATAGTTCTAGATGAACAATACGGAGAGGGCAATATACCGTCAAATACCAAAACAGGTGGTGGTCCCATCTTGTTGATATCCTCTTTTACCTATGTGCGAGATTGGATTAATAAACATCCATTCAAGAATGAGCCTGATGCCAGATTGATTTGTAATCTTTATACCGGTGCACCTCTAAGGCCTAACGCAATCTGGCAAGTTTTGGACCAGTTACGTGATCGCATTATACGGCTAGTAGAAAGTGGATCTATCGCTGATGTGCAGCGAAGACAGAAGTTGGAGTATTTATTGAGGGTTAAAAAATGGAATCCCTACTGTTTTAGACATTCTGCCATTACAGATGATTCCGACCATCTTCCAGAATATGCTCTCACAAAGAAGGCACGCTGGGTAATGGTGTCTAAACAAGCCAGTCGCTATATCAAACAAAGGATGGGCGATGAGCTCAAAAATAAGATACTTGAACGCCATGGGATAAAGATAGCCCCACAATCCCAAATGGTTTCGAGGATATGTGGCCGTTGT
>JBAVTY010000537.1:0-1857 GCA_049696495.1 Candidatus Nitrosopolaris sp. | reverse complement strand
GCTCTCTTCAGTGATAGAGCTTGTTAGCCTAGGAACAATATCATTATACGAATCCCATTTTTGAATATTCTTTTTCTTTATTTGTGATTGAGGAGCCTGTTTATGGTTATGATCTTTATCTATCTCGTAGCGAAAACATGATAGGAAATCTCTGCAATAATAGCAGAAGCCACACTTTTGACATAAGGGCTTTACTAAGGTTGGTAGAAATTCAGAATAGCAGTTAAAACACTTCATGTTCTTACATCTGCGTTAAGAGATATCAGAATAGCAATTTATTGTTAATCTCGTATCGAAGCATTGAAGTCTTTCCATTAATCATAATCCACTCTTCAAGTACATCTAGGGTAGTAATGTGTTATATTACTACCCCTAACATCAGTAGAAGATGTTCGTTTTAGAATTATATGAAATAAGCAGATACGGTTTGTTATTCTGCCTGATTCTGTATATTTGAAGCTAAATTCCGTGTTCGATATATCTCTGTCGTTATCTTTTTCATTTCTTTCATGAGGTGGTCGTTGTGTCCATGTTAGCTTAATTGATAATGTAGGTTAAGAAGGTGTCGCTGACAAGTCCTGACTAATAATAGTAATTGGGACATCGTCATTATTCTTCTGAAATATTTCGAGCTTGCCATATTGTTGTTGGTATTAATTCAGAATATATGACGACTATTTCTGACGACTATTTCTGATTATTCATAATCAAATAAAGAGAATTGAAGCGCAAAATGGTAGTGATAGTGAAATTGAAGCGCAATAATTCGCTGCTCACACCAAAGCCATTCCTTTGAGTTGGTGACAAATGATTTCTGTAGATTCTTGAACATTATCCGTCTGTCGAGTACACTCTCTGCTACAGTGGGAAGCAAGCCTCTGCTACTCTGTCCTGCTGCTTCATAGGACAGATCATGTCTTATAATCAAGTTAGCGTATCGTTTCATGTATGGCAGTACAACGGATTTATATATTCTTTTTAGCAAATAGAGAATATTGATGCTTTATTGAATTAAATTCAAATAAAGATTTATTCACGCTTTTTTTCTAGCTCGTCTACATTGAAATTCATAATAATGGTCCTTTGCTCTCCCAGAAGGTCAAAGTAAGGATGGTAAGGAAGTACATAAGATGGAAGCTTTGAATAAAATATTTAATTTCCTGTCTAATTTATGATACTGTTATACTTTCTCTTTAATATATGATTTTAAGCCAAACGGAAGTATTATCGTAGTTACAATTACCATGATAATAACTGAGGTGTACGTATTTCTAGCCAAAATACTTGCTGATATCTATTCAGGCAACATGTTGATACCTGTTGATAAGTTGTGTAGGAGCCTCTATTATTACATATATCTTAAAATTTTACTAAACAATACTAAAATATATGTAACTATATTGCTAAACAATGCTAAAACAAAATCAAGTCATCTCTAATTCCTGAACAAGATATTGTAAAGCAGCCTAAAAAAAGCCGAATGAATGGATGACATTTCTAGGGAAAATATTTAGGGGGAAACCAAAATTTCTATATACATATTGCAACCATATAATGTTTCATAAGCATATGTATGAACACAAATCCTGCCAGCATAATTCTCCGCGACTATTGGACTCAATCCTAAACTGCAATTTTATCGTGTTGGCTTAGAGACTTTTCCAACTTCGAGTAGACAGGTAATAAAGATGTAGTTAGTACATGTTGCTTACTGTCCGCCCCAACCACTCTCTTAAGAGTTATGTAACCGATTGCATTACTCCTATCTGTAAGATGTCAGTTATCCTTCTCCCATGAGTAGCATTGTAATTCTCAGTCCATCCTTGTACTGCTTGTCCAATATCTGATTGATTTCTG
>JBAVTY010000536.1:0-3679 GCA_049696495.1 Candidatus Nitrosopolaris sp. | reverse complement strand
GGTCATCTCTCTTATTTCAGGTACTGTATAGCCATCTCCAGCAAGAAGTACGATTTTAGTTCTGTACTTTATGTCAGGATTATTATCTAAAAGGTCGTACAGTTCGCTCTTCTCATCCTCCGAAATATTTGTGATAGGAGTATACCTCACATAATTGACTAAATAATAGTCAGCTAAAGCTGTATAGATAAGATTAATTTGTCAAAAAGCCAAGTACTAGTTTACTGTAATTGCCAATTGATTAACTTACAATGCTGTTAACTTATTCAAAGGGTGCGTATGCCTATGTTAGTACACGAGCATATTTTTGTCAAGAATCAATGAAAATGAAATAGATTATAATGGGATACTTATGACGAATGAACCGTCCTCTAAAACTCATTCTGATAAAGAATTGATTATTGATGCCATATGTATCAATTGTAGTAAACGGTTTACATCTATACGTGGAGTCAGTATGCATTTAAACAACACACAACAAAGCAGCTCGTCACGCTGTGAATTTCCTTTGCTATGGAAATTGCTATAGAAAACCGGACTTAGGGAAATGAATCGCACCGAATTGAATTTCGACCTGTCAGATAAGTGAGTAACCCAAGAGCATTACATAAGCCAGTATTTATGGAGTGTATGGCATGCTTCGCCGAAGAGGACGCCTATTTGAAGCTCCCAGACTGCACATATTATTATAGATTGGCTTATTGAACAGTTTCAATAACTAGATAATGAGAATCCGCTGATTTACATGAAAGATAGAATTTAGATCGAATCTTTCTAATGTTTAATAATGCGTCTGTTAACTATACCATGACTATTTCCTTTGCCGCTTAGTGGCCTTGCTGAAAGGACTGAGGTATTGTATGGTACGGACAAAGTTATCAGTGAAGAATTGCAGTTTTTCTATAAAACTAAACGCCAAATTGATATCTGCATGGACCTCACAAGGCCACCATTGGCTATTGGGATCGAATCGATGAGATACCTTCATACCAAATCTTGTTATTTCTAAATTCTGGCAAATTCCTATAATCCTCTATTTTATATGTGACACAGTTTTTATTATTGCTAGATGAGATACAAACTTCTTGGAAAGAGTGGGCTGCGAGTTTCTGAGCTGTGTCTAGGCGGTATGACTTTTGGAGAAGACTGGGGGTCGATGTTGCCCGGAGCTTCTAAGGAAGAAGCTAAGAAAATATTTGATTTATTCGTGAGTAAGGGTGGAAATTTTATTGATACTGCAAATGTATACCAAAATGGCACTAGTGAGAAATATGTTGGTGAATTCATTTCATCCGAACGAGAGAGGTTTGTTCTGGCTACAAAGTACACTATGACAACAAATCCAGATGATCCTAATGCAAGCGGAAACCACCGTAAGAATCTAGTTCAATCTGTTGATGCAAGTCTTAAACGGTTAAACACTCACTACGTAGATCTCCTTTGGGTGCATATGTGGGACCCTATGACGCCAATTGAAGAAGTTATGAGATCCTTAGACGATTTGATTAGGTCTGGAAAAATTCTTTACATAGGCATATCTGATGTGCCGGCTTGGGTTGTTTCACATGCAAATGCTATTGCAGAGCTGCGTAGTTGGTCATCTTTCATAGGACTTCAGATAATGTACAACTTGATCGAAAGGTCTGCTGAAAGAGAGCTATTGCCCATGGCTCGTGCATTGGATATTGGTGTAACGGTCTGGTCTCCATTGGGTGGAGGAGTTCTTTCGGGAAAGTATAACAAACAAAATACTAAAGAGCAAAAAAGATTTAATGTTAATAGTCCAATGAGTGATTCATTTGTAAATGAGAGGAATCTTTCTATCGCAACACAAGTGCAAACAATAGCAGATGAAATGAATAAGACTCCTTCACAAGTAGCCTTGAACTGGATAAGACAACAGCACCACAAGGATAAAGACAAAGCGGTTATCATCCCCATTATAGGAGCTAGAACCGAAGCTCAAATCAAAGATAACTTGGGTTGTCTAGATTTTGAATTAACCAGAGACCAACTAAAAAGATTAGACGAGAAAAGTAAGATCGAACTAGGATTTCCCCATGACTTTATGTCTGAAGCGGCCAAGACTTTCATATATGGAAATACTTTTTCATTAATAGACAATCATAGAGCATGAATCCATAAATCGTATCAGTGGGATGATCAGTTAGCACTACATATCTTGACGGTTCTACACTACTTACCTTGGCAAAGAATACGCACTTCATCTTGTTAATTGTGGTGAAGGAATAGAAAGAAATATTCGCCTTTCAATTGTGGACACATAGTTGGTTTATAAAAAACTGTTACTAAAATTTGATCAGCGGGTCCCAACATTAACGGATATTACGCCACTACCCACTAATGGAAACCAGGAAGATTTGCTTAGAGCAATATTTACTAATGAAATACTACCAATGATGAGTATCGCTGCAATAATAATAGTAACAAAGCCAATATTTCTCTCAAGCTTTGACAAGACAAGATTATTTGGTGATAATCTTGTGATTACATGAAAAAGAATTGCAAATGATTTGATTTTAATTTGATAAATTTCTGTTGGAAACGGTTCCTAGGATTTATTCTAGAAAGGAAAAACATAATTTTCCGATTTACAATTCTACCACCAATCCACTCAGCCAGGGAGTCAGAGCCACGTGTGATTCTGTTCATCCAAACATTGTGATAAAAAGAGCAGGCAAATTATGTCTCGACCAGAGTAAAAGATGATTAATATAATTAAGAAAGATTTTGAAGAAATGGACCCGAGACTGACAACTACGTACTACGCATACGTTGTTAATAGATCTTTTTCCCTGCCGCAAGCTGATACTAATGATAATTTCATAAATATCATCTATTATTTCATTTTAGAGCTATCTATCGCGTCCATTATTACTTGTGTCGCATGAGGGCCAAAGTTTGTTTTACAGTAGTTTTCATTTCTCAGCTTTACATTAAGTTTGTTTGTCTTGACTAAAGAAGAGACACGGTTTACTGCCGCAAGGTAGTTCATACCAGATTTCCATGTAAGTATAATTACACATTCATCGCAGACGCTACTTTTTGCATTAGCCGCATATATGTCACTACAGAATATACATCTATTGTACACCATCGACTTTCCTAGCCTTGGGCTGTTTATACCAAAATGAACTGTATTAAAGCAGTTAAGGCATAGGTGTTGGTTACACGTTGAACATGTGTGATATTCTTCATTCTTACTACATTTTTCGCAGAATCTCATTAATTAAGAACTCCCTGTCATAAATCCTAGGTGGAGTCTTATAGATAAGGCTTGAAAAGACATGATTTGCTTAGTCTTCAATTGTTCTAGTACATATTTGAAGAATTCTACAATTGTTTGAAATGTCAATGTTTTTGTCAGTTCTTCCCTCCTCACAATCATCCAAGTAATACAAGTACTAAAAATGACTACAGGGTTGACCATGTCTTTCGGACCTGTAACAACGATTTGTTTCTTGTTCACATAGGTCACTCATTAATATGTGTAATTTCGTCATACAATAAGGAATTATTAAAGCGTTACTTTTAGCGGGGTTGTTGCGTAATTAGCTTTAATCCATCGAATATGGTTTCACACTTCTCAATTTAGCTTAGAAGTCGTATACACTGCCCGCAATTGGGCGTCAAGTACAAGAACCGTTGAATTAGGCAA
>JBAVTY010000535.1:0-1880 GCA_049696495.1 Candidatus Nitrosopolaris sp. | reverse complement strand
CAATAAGGGGATGCATACCCCTTCTAAGCTAAATCGAAAACCGTGAAATCCTATTTACATTTGATTAAAACGTATTAAGCAACAACCCCATGTAGACATTATACTTTAAGTAAGTGTCGCCAGGGATATTTACATATCAAATGAGACCACGCATTATCCTAAACAGTGGCTGGAAATATCCCAATCCTCCCTTTTGCCGTCCTTGTCTCGCAGCGTTTCTTCTCCAACCCGTGATTCTCCTGAAAATAAACTAAAGTTTAAGCTGAACAGATGAAGGCATTTGATTCAAACTTTTAGACACGGGCCACCCAAGGTAGGGTCATTCACGAGTATGACTCAAGCATAAATGTTGAACTGCAGCTTTGACGTCTCCCTAATTATATCTTGTGACACAATCGTTGTCTCTGCTAGTTTTGTCGTCGCTGTAACAATAATTGTTGATCTTCTTTTTTTGCTCTTAATTTGACTTTATATTTCAAATTACGTGGTCTTGTCCTCAACCTGTAACCACAGCACGGACACCATAGGCCGTCCCATTTTAAGAATAACTCACATATCTGGCAACGTTTCTGTCCCGTAGAATAACGACCTGTTCCAACCGGTTTCTGAGCCTTATGACAGCTGGTCAAATACCTTCGCTATTTTTATATTTAAATTAGATCGTTATGTTTCAAACTCAAGTTTGGCTATAATTTTCACCAAATAGTTAATATTATGAAAGTTACGGTTTCTTCTCGTATCTTCCAGCAGGACCTGGGATTACCATAGCAAAAGATAGGTTACTGAGACATTATGTTCTTGATAACAATGTTGTGAGATCTACACAATGGATTAAAGACGGAGAGGATGGATTAAGCTGTGAAATAACCGAAATTAGAGCTAGGAATGGCAATTGGCGGTCGATCGGATTTGAGGGTTTTGGGAACAAGAACAATCAAGGTTTCGTTATCTACTAGAACTGATTCTGAAGGATTTTCCAATTAAGTTGAAAAAGAACTTTTCATTGGGTTACCCTGAATGGATCAAAAGAAACTATCTCCATGACACACTTTGGATATGAAAGTCGGTTCTTAATGTCGCTTAGACTTCACCCCAAGATAAAAGATAGTTGTGCTGGCGAAATCTAAACTCTCATTTCAGGTATTATTGAGGTTCTACGTTCTGTAAACATGATGGGTTTTATCTTGATATAAGGGTACACTATTCTTACGACCGACGTTATTAAATGCATCTAGAGAGAACTAAATTATAAGCCGAACCGGATATAATCTGTCTTGGGCCAAAACGAAGATCTAGAGGAAAAGAAATTGTTAGGTTCTGGTGGCTATGTTTTGGCTAAGCTAACAGAACAAGAAGAACTGAGAGCTAGCCTAGGCGTTCCTCAAATATTCTTAGCTAACATTGAGAGATTAAATGAAGATAGATTTTCAAGGTATTTCTGCAAAAAATGTACTAGAGAATATGATGGCTGCCCCAACATAGTATACGAAAATCCAAATGAAGAGTTAGGGAAGGGTATTATCCTTATTGAAAAGGGGGAATATCAGTGCAAAATATGCAAAAACATAATAGCAATTTACCGCAAGTTCAACAGATAGGAAAAAACGACATACTGCTAAAACTCGTCAGATGGACCAAGGAGGCAAACTTCGTGTATAGTCTGCAGGCCCCATAAATAAGTACGATTAGAGTATAAAAAAGCGTATTTGTTATATCTTGTTATATCTCCCATCTCCATCTCCCTCTCTCTCTCCTCTTTTCCGTCAAAAAAATCTAGCGGTATATAGAATAGTCTTCAAAAATGAAGGGGATAAGGTTCTATAGAAGATCTATATGTTCTATTAGGCCGAATTTTATATGCAAGATCTAGTAATACATAA
>JBAVTY010000534.1:0-2590 GCA_049696495.1 Candidatus Nitrosopolaris sp. | reverse complement strand
AATAGTAGAGCAATTCCTATTGATATAATAGATAACAGAACTTATTCTTACGATGTAAGAAGATATACAGAATTACTTTCGCAAACATGCAATTCTGTTACTGAACCATTTGGCTTGAAATTGTAGTTTCGAAGCTTAATCAGCATAGAAAGATCCACAGATCTATTTATTATAAGCGCCTGTAGGCTGGCTTTGGCAGTTGTACAAACAAGCACTTAAAATGGCAAGGCGGAACTAATGACATCTCATGCTCATCTGATTCTGTATCGGTACATTATACGCTATATTCGTGTTCACCCCTTGACTATGTTCAGAACGTAAAAGTTACATAAACTCCATTTAGATATGTCTACGTACATTCCGTGTATTTTCAATGCAAAATATTAAAAATGAATATTTTCTATGAGCATATGAATTGAGCCTTTCCAATAGGCATAGAGATACGGACCATGTGATTTTTGACAATCAGGATTACCACACCGAACGTACTCTTGCCTTATTGTTGCATTTGGAGGAATCTCCTGATTATTATCATTCATTTTGTTTATCATTTAGTGGAAGCTAACTATATTTTTTGCTGATACTGCTTTTAGATTTGGAGTATGCTATATGACATCCTCCGATGATATTTATCGGTATGTCATTTTTTTGTCTCTTAGACTTGCGGTAAATTGCTATTATGTTATTACACATTTTGCACTGATATTCTCCTTTGGATTTTCGTATCCTATCTGTGGACAACCAGTATATTCTCTACTATATTTATTGCAGAAATACGTTGAAAATCTATCTTCATTTAATCTCTCATCGTTAGCTAAGAATATTTGAGGAACGCCTAGGCTAGCTCTACGTTCTTCTTGCTCTGTTAGCTTAGCCAAAACATAGCCATCTGAACTTAACAATTTTTTTTCTCTAGATCTTCATTTTGGCCTAATACAGATTATATCCAGTTCGGCTTATAATTTAGCTATATGCAACTGCAACAAAATTATCTATCCTTGCCAGTAGGTTGGTTTGTTAGACATGTACGAATAGCTGACGAACAAGCAGTGTAACAGCATTTACGATTTTTCAGTATAAATTTTGTGCTATCTCATCAAGAGTTCTTGGCACATGCGATTCTCTGCAAGCAGCATAGATAGATGCCACCATCAGCGCAGGAATCGATCTTCCTTTGATAATTCGTTTCTGCAGAACCTTTCGATAGATATAGGCAGACTTTTCTATAAGCGTTTCGTTTATCGATAGTATGTCTTTTACGCCTAAAGCAGGTGTCTTATCATATGTTTTTATATTCGAGAATCTATGGAAACAAATCGAACTGTACGAAGACATCAAGAAATCACGCGGACAATTAATGATTCTTGACAAAATGCAGCAAGAGTTTATCAATGTAGCAGCTCATGAATTAAGAACACCCATACAACCAATACTTAGTATAACACAAATTCTACGTTCTAGGATACACAATATCCAACAACAAGAATTACTTGATATCATCATTGGAAATGCAAAACGACTTGACCTTCAGATGAGATCTTGGATGTTGCAAAGCTTGAAAGTCACAGGCTTGAACTGAAGAAAGAACAGTTCAACCTGAATGACATAATACTCAACGCTATGGATGATATAGTGTTAAGCAAAGAGTTTAGTAGTAAAAATCTTCAACTATTATATGAACCTCGTGATATTTTATTGCAAGCAGACAAATGAAGGATAGCTAGTTTTAAACTTATTGAACAACGCTATCAAATTTACCCCAAATGGTACGATAACAATTAGTGCAGAAGAAAAGATTGATAAAAATAATAACAAAAAATGGGTCATTACTTCTCAATCATCAGAACCACCATAGCATAGCAATAATAATATCTTATCAGCAGATTCTAATCTGCATATGTCGAAATTGGGTAATGAAAAGCAACAGCATGAACAACAACAAGAATTAATGTCATCTCTCTGGGATGGCACAGATGAATGGGGTCCTGAAAAAGTTTTACAAGTTTATGATCCGGATACTGGCATGAAGGGTATTTTAGTTATCGATCATACCTCAACCGGCCCAGGGAAGGGCGGGATACGATTTGCCGAGACCGTCATACCACGAGAGGTTTTCAGACTTGCAAGAACTATGACATGGAAATGTGCTGCAGCTGGTCTACCCTTTGGTGGAGCAAAGGGTGGTATTATTGCAGATCCCAACAAAGTTGATAGAGTAGCCTGGATGAGATCATTTGCCAAAATGATAAGACCATACTGTCCAACACAGTATATAGCTGCATCATCATTCAGATATTGGTACTAGTCAACTTGACATGGCGATTTTTGCACATGAAATAGGTGACATGCATGCATGTACTGGAAAGCCTGCTGAACTTGGTGGAATTCCTCATGAATTGGGCACTACCGGTTATGGGGTTGCTACAGCATTAGAAACTGCTATTGAAGTTCTAGAGAAATTAGATTCTACAAAAAATCTACCTTCAAAAGGACAAATAAAAGTTGCTATCCAGGGATTTGGTAACGTCGGTTCCTTTACTGCTCGATTCCTCGATACAGCTGGAATTAAAGTGGTTGCCATAAGTGATGC
>JBAVTY010000533.1:0-3023 GCA_049696495.1 Candidatus Nitrosopolaris sp. | reverse complement strand
CATTACATGAAAACACAGGATTACATGTAACCGCAAAGGTTGGACTATCAGAATTAGCTACGACTCCATACAATGGTATTGATGAACATACTAAATTGAATATCGTGCGGCTAAACAAAGGTGAGCTAGTGTTGGTTCATCCAGCATTTAGATATCCGATTAAAATCAAATTCCCACGAGCTTCATTTGCAAAACCTTAATCAGTTTTCTTTTTACTATCGTTTCTTATTATCATCGATTTGTTGAATTCATTTAACTTCATTACCCTCATCAATATCCCTGATGTCAATACAGAAGGAAGAAAAGATTAACCAAATCAAATAGATATACATATAATAACATGCATAATCAATAATCATGGCGTTATTATTAAGTCCTAGACATATTGTAACAAAGATGGATGAAAACGTTAAGAGGGTAGATAATAGAGTTAATGATTATATTAAGGATTCAAATGAAAATAACATACACGACATAAGAACTGCCATTAGAAGATTGGATGCATCATTTAGATCGTTACCAAAGAAGATGCGAAGAAAAACCAAAATTTGCAAATACATAACAACAAGTAAACGACTTTTCAAGGTAAACAGTCAAGTTAGAGACTACGACATAATTTGCGAAAAGTTACAAAAATACTCCTCAGAGCCAATTTATACCAAGCTTACAGGTGGGATCTTATGAATGGAAGAAAAAGACAAAACAAAGACAGAAAAGAACGAGCACAAAATTGATATAACTTTGGATGAAATAAGATACAATAATCTTCTGGAATTATGCAATAAATATAGGTCTCACCACCACAAACTGAACGTTTTTAACTTCCAGTCATATCTTTTAGTATAGCTATTTTCTTTTGATGTTTTGAAAAACTTAACAGCTGGCTTCTTAGCAATTGAATTCCTAGCGATGGGTCTACGCCCTTTGGACATACTTTGCTACATGAACCAGCGAAATGGCATCTCCAAATTCCGTGTTTATCGTCAACTAGACCCAGCCTATGGTTTGCTGGAGTGCTATCTCGTGTGTCTGCAGTGTATCTATAAGCCTGGGCTAATGCTTGAGGTCCTGGAAATTTTGTATCCATGGCCACAGTAGGACAAGCCGAATAACACAACCCACATTTAATACAATATGTAAATTGTAAATATTTATCCACATCAGAAGGAGGCTGTAAGTGTTCCGATAGATTTGAGGTATCAAAAGTAGTAGTAGAAGGAATCACATCAGCAGTATTTTCATTTTGAATATATGGTTGCATATCTTTATGATGGTTGAAAAATTGTGTAAAGTCTGTTACAAGATCACGTATGTGAGGAAAGTTTGATAGTGGGTCACAGGTAATCGTGTTCCATTTTAGTTCTGAAACCTTTGTGTGACACGCAAGCCTTGGAATGCCGTTGATTTTCATACCACATGAGCCGCATGATGCCATTCTACAAGAATACCTAATACACAAACTCGAATCGTCATATTCTTTAGCATACATCAAAGCGTCTAATACAGTAGTACTACGTGATACTGGTATTTCGAAAGCGGTCTCACATTCATACTGATGAAGCCAGAGCGGCAAATATATTGTTCTTTGACTTTATAGCTGCAATGATTTGATGTGTTCCTGCTTGCGGAAAATGGTGCTTCACAGTGAAACTGCCGTTAGGAGCTGGTATATTCTTAAATATGCTATAGTCCTCAGTATGTGCTCCTTTTATACTATTAGCAATATTGGTTCTACTCGTTCTTTATAGGAATAGATGTTTTCAAATCCTGTACTCTGATACTTAGTTGCGCCTACAGGAAGGATATTCTGGTGAAGGAGTAAACAAGATCTTGATATTGTGTTCTTTGTCTTGCCATTCTTGCGTTGCATTGCCAAATATATATGGATTATACGGTGAGCTAGTGTTAATTGTAAGTTGCTTTACAATATTACTATTAACATCAGATGGAGCTTTTATTTCTCTTATGCTCAAGTCTTTAAAGTCCCATATCATATTGTCTGACCTAAATGTGGCTATGGGTCCAGCATTCAGTATAATGTAATCTTTAGACCTTCCACAGTTTGCACTGTAAAATAGATCATTTGGAGTGTCTGCATACCACCCACCATTATCTATAACATCTGCGACTTTTTTCCAATGGTTAGTGGCATTATCATCCAGATAAGTTTGCAATCTCACTGCGCTATTATTGTTTATATTAAACATGATCGCCTTAAAACCAACCCATCTGCCAAGAAGTGAATGGGTGGCATTAATATTACTCATAAGGCCCGTGTACCCCCAGTATGCCATATCTCTTTTTGCCAGAATATACTCCCATCAGCTCTTAAACCAGAATGATAAGCTACGCCTTCACAAGGACTAGAGCTATTATGTAGACCACCCCTTGCGTACCAATCTAAAGCAGCATCGTTAGAAGTAACAGAGATAACTTTCGTATATCCTGTGATTTCTACATCCTTCCACCAATGTGCATGATCTAATGTATTAACATTCATTCGCACAGAAAAGTTGTATTTGCCTGCTTTCCGCACACCGTATACTTGATAAGAACTGTCAGGTTGTTTTACTATTTGACCATTTGACGAAGTAGCGTTTGCTAAAGAGGAATTTGTTTTTTCGGTTCCACCAGAAAGAGAGAAACTGTTATCGGTTAGTGGAGAATTCATATTGATGTACCATTCCCTTCCTCCATTGGGCGTGGTGGGATAAATTTCTCTTATACCAAATTTGTCTACGGCAACTTTGTTATTAATTTTCGAGGGTGGATGTGTTGTTGTTGTTGTTGTTGCTATCGCCACGTTTGTTAGTAATGAGGCACTGATTTCGATTAGAATCGAAAGAACACTGGCTAGAAGGATTATTAGTATCAGTATTGAAGAGCAAATAGTTGATATCATTTCATAGTTTTGACGATAATGTCCTAACTTGACTAATCATATAAAATCATTATTCTTGTGAGATGAAAACCAGGAGATGATGACCACGATACTTGTCATAATAATGGATACAACGATTCTC
>JBAVTY010000532.1:0-3346 GCA_049696495.1 Candidatus Nitrosopolaris sp. | reverse complement strand
CTTTTCTGTTCAGCCCTTACATTTTTCATTCTATTTTCAATTATTTGTGCCTCAACCATCAAAGCACCAATATCGCATGAAAGGCTTGGAACAATTCTACTTACTGCTTCTGAAACTATAGCGGCAGCACGAAAGTCTGGAACATCGCGTAATACATTAACCAGAAATACGATTACATCAAGATTCGTCAATGCTCCTTCATTTAGCAAAATAGCAGGAATACCAGTTACAGTCCCAACACGTAAATGGGTAAAGTCATTGCTAGGCTTCATTATTAGTCTTGCTGCAGCCTCAGTACTTGTTACTGCAAAAATATCTGTAGGAAGAGGAGTAAGAGGAGTAGTAGTGGTAGATTTAGCAGTGTCATTGTTGTTGCTATCATCATAATTACCATCTTCCTGCCTGGAATCTTTGTTTCCATTTCCACTCCGGGACTGAGGAGGAGAGGATAATGATATTATGCCTTGAGCACTAATAATTAGCTTGCACTCATTTTCCGTAGTCCACTTAAGAATTGCCTTTGCCACATCTCTTTGTACCGCCTTGTCAATATTGATATCAGCAACAAAGAATGCCACCTTCAGACTTTCGTTTACGTATATTCTCATAGGATATTGAGGAACATAGTTATTTACTACCGATATTGGTGGGAAATCTGGTGAATCTAAAAAAGCTACAAGATCTGTTCCTGTTGAATGAATCAAGCATTCTGATGCAATAGCGTTAACAAGGCCACTACTGCTTGGAAAGCCATCTATAACTATACCACCTTTGATGTTTATCTCTTTATTATTACCATCCTTTTTTTTCAATTTCTTGATTTCAATCGTTGATGTCAAATAAGAAAACCTCTGAACATAAATAATATAACTCAATCGTATTATTAAAGCTGAGTAATTATAGTTAGGCAGTTATATGGGTATTATTAAAGCTGAGTAATTATAGTTAGGCAGTTATACACGGTATTTGTCAGTCATATTCTCTTGCCACTTTCAAATATCCACATAGGCAACACTTTCTGTTTGGTATTATTTCTGTTACGCGATATATTGAAGGTTTGTAGAAACATTTCAGATTATTTTCTTTATCAAAGACTGACGGATCTGCAGAGTTGGGCTCATCTAGATGGATAATTTTCTTCCAAGTGAGGAATGGATAGTAAGGAGGGTAAGTACTCTATCATCAGGCCTTCACTGCCATGCCTTCTAAATTCTCGGAATCAAGCAGCTATTAAAGAGAATAAAAGGGTTAGTCTGGTCATGATAGATAGGTGTCTTTTATCATATTATTACGAGTGTCGTCTTATATCCTAGTTCATATTCTAGTGTTTGCTCGCAATTTACAATCATGTTCGTTTGTGAATTGTGCGTGTTAAAATATTGGTAGAAACAATATTAGCTCCGAAAGTATGAGCTGTTAAGGGAATGGTAGTTCGTAGCCATAGCCGCCGTAATAGGGATAGAAATGCTGGTGGAAACCGTAGCCGCCGTAATAGGGATAGAAATGGTGGTGGAAACCGTAGCCGCCGAAGCCGAAGCCGCAGCCTAAGCCGCTTCCGCACAGGTTGGCTGCAAGTCCTTGTTGGTCTCCAAGTATAAGACCTGAGGCAAACAGTATCGCTATTGCTGCGAAAGCTACTGTACTGAGAGATATACTTCTCTTCGAATTCATTATTCTATAACATCAATCAGTGAATAAAAGTATTATAAACCAATATTAGGAGCTTATCGTCTATTTGATTGTATAATCACATAATTCATACGCTGAGAGTAAAATGATGACGGTTCATAATCGATAAAAGACTCTAGTATTTTTCACTCAACATGGGTGAGCTTGGATATGTTCTTAATAGAAATGGCGACATTCTTACTATAATGTTTCTAATGAATATATCCTACTTTGAATATATCGATAATTTCTACTATATTCTTAGTACGTGCTGTGAAGCATCTCTGATATAGCATGGTAGAGAATATGAACCACAAAATGACACATGTAAAGAACCACAAAACAGTTACTGTACTACTCGCAATAGCAGTACTTGCGGGTGTATTAGCAGGAAGCGGACACACGGCGTACGGTGGCGCGAAATTCACGAAATTATTCAACGCAGCCATTAACAAACAAATAGACACAAATGAAGATCAAAAGTGTAAAACGACCGGTCGAAGCTTTCCAATCATAGGAGGTACTGTGATTTGTCAGCTATGTCATTGTCATTCTGTAATCAGAAATATACCTTTCTGGACACTGGTATAAATATCGTTACGCAATTGCATATGCTACGTTGGATCTTGTAGCCGTTATGTCGGGATTATGTGGTATCATGGTGTGCTTTCTCCTATTGAACGCCATTTAAAGCATCTTCTTCATCTAGTCGCACGGAAATTCTCTATCATGCCTATCATAGTAGACGTCACCATTTAATTCCGTAGCATCAGCTGTTAGCACTATTCGAAACAATTCATCTCCTAGCTAACAGCTTGATGAACTGAAACCGCGAGTAGAAAGTGGATAATAATGACTGTCGTCTAGTAAGAGGTGAACTGTTCATTTCACACAGAATAATCCATCTCTTCCAGCTGCCTGCCACCACAGGTGTGATTCTCGTGAGTTGCAACCTCACTTGGTATCATTTTCCCCGAAGGGTCAAAATAAATCTGCGTGCCACAACCTTTATTGCATGTTAGAACAGCTACACACTTGTATTTCCATTGTAATACATCATCCATTTCAACCTCTTCCTGACTTTCATATTCAAGAACTACAGTTTGCTTCTAATGGAATCCATTTATCATTAATAGAATCCTTAAACCATTTTTGCATATGGCCATAAACATAAATGGCCATAAACATAAATGGCCATAAACATAAACTTTTGTTAGATCAATGTGAAATAAAATAGTTTCATTAGTTGTAGTTACCATATTTTGTCTCTAAAAGAGATTGGCAGATCTTTTTGGGATCTCCTTTTAAATCTATTGGTCTTATTTAGACACCTTTGTCCAACAGGTCTTTTCTATGTTGAACGTGTTACATTAGAATCCATAACCTGATTGCGCGTTACAGGAAAACTTTACGAGAACTGGGATGAGTGGTGGGAAGACTTGGCTCCAAGTAACTGCAGAATGGTTTTCAAAGAGTTTATGCGGCACAAAAGGAGTTAATATGAAAGTTCAGGTTTGAAATCGGAAATAATCAAGTATTTAATGCTTTGATTATGCTGTGTTGCATGATTCATTTAGGATTTGAGTTTATGCAAACCATTAGCTAGGTCATTCGATTGAACATGTTATACAGAGCTGCCTTTAGTAGGATCTCTTTTACCATGTTATGAAATTTTCTA
>JBAVTY010000531.1:0-4127 GCA_049696495.1 Candidatus Nitrosopolaris sp. | reverse complement strand
GTTCAGGTTCAATTATCATTCTGTACCTATTTTCTATTATATCCACTTGTTATTACACTCCAAGACTGGAGTGTCAACTATGTTAGGAAGCTAAAATGTCAACCATGTATGGAAGCAGCACACTTTTTAGAGAACCCATCAAGTCAGTACAAGGTCCAAGGTCTACTTCTATGGAGTTCATCTGCAGCATCATCCGTCTGCAAAATAGCTTTTCCTGTGCAAAATATATGATCAGTTAATCAAAATTAATTAGAAAACATATGCTATTTGGTATAGCCATCCCTTTTGGTATAAACGTAACGAAAGAAGCGTTCAATATCATAAATTCGGAACCGCTACGGTTGCAGATGTCGTAAGTGATACAATCCAACTTAGAGACGGCGCGCTACAAACATACGCGAGTTCAATACGTCCTTTGTAGCAGATCTTGCATACCTATCATACAAATGTTGTGGGAGAAGCTGTACACGTACGCATTCTTCTGCAATCGCAGATTCAGGATTACCCGTAGCAGTAGGTCTAGGATTTGCGCTGCGATAATCTCAAGATGAGTATCAAGAAGGGTCGCGTGATTTCAATAGTGCTCGTAGGGTGTCTGGTTACAAATTGCAGAGTATCATTTTTTTTATAAATTAGCTGAGGTTTAATGATAGATTTTGTTGTCAGTTGTATTGTTTAGTATTCGTCTCGTTTATAAT
Organism: Candidatus Nitrosopolaris sp.; assembly: GCA_049696495.1. Taxonomy (GTDB): domain Archaea; phylum Thermoproteota; class Nitrososphaeria; order Nitrososphaerales; family Nitrososphaeraceae; genus Nitrosopolaris. The sequence goes on along the minus strand of JBAVTY010000531.1, from coordinate 3,429 downwards.
TACCAGTACCATACTCTATGATTGTATTACGATGGTCATCCCCATCTTGTGTACTCTTGCCTAAAAGAGAAACAAATACGTCATCGAGTGTTATAGGTGAAACAGTAAATGATAGATTCTTTTTGATAGCGAATTCCGACAGTTCTTTTACTCTAGATTCAAAAGTAAATACCCGTAAAGTGCCAGTACCAGTTTCCACTACGGAACCAAAAGATTTAAGCAGTTCAATATCAATACTATCTTTTGCAATATCAATTCTGGTGTTTTGTGGTATAACCTTTCGTAGGTCTTGCATAGTACCATCGGCTATTACTCGACCTTTGTCTATGATGACGATACTGTCTGAAAGGATCTCAGCTTCATCCATATAATGTGTTGTTAACAAGATCGACTTGCCCTCATTTTTCCAATCCTTTATTGCAGACCAGACCTGACGTCGCGAAACTGGGTCTAATCCGATTGTGGGCTCGTCAAGAAAAAGTAATTGAGCATTTGTAGCCATAGCCATAGCCACGAGAATTTTTTGCTTCATCCCTCCGGATAAGTTCATCGCAGGTTTATCTTTTGCTTCGTAAAGTTCTAATTTATTCAAAATTTTTTCCGTCTTCTTTTTAGCGTCATATTTGCTTTCTCCTCTGATTTGTAGCCAATTATAGACATGATCCCATGGTGTAAGTGCCCTTAGCGGCCGGCCTTCTTGTGGTACCACAGAAATCAGATCCCTTATCTTTCCTGCTTCCTTTCCTATATCATAACCAAGCACATGAACGATTCCCCTAGTCTGTGTCAACTGAGTGGCACAGATTCTTACAAAAGTGGTCTTCCCTGCACCATTCCTGCCTAGAAGCGTAAATATTTGGCCAGGTTCGACCTCTATCGAGACGTTATTCAATGCAGCATATTTTGATCCCTTATACAACTTATAGACCTGCACTGCCTCGACCGCCAGCATATTTAGCATATATTATAAGCTAACGAATATATTAACTAGGACAGGAGAAATTTGTGTTTTTATAATTCTATAGATCATGGCCACAAACGTCGTCAGGCTTTTTTCCTTTAATCCAGATTGATTTATTTGGTAGAGGGTTTAGTAGTTAAAACCGGCAGATTTCTTGCTTAACATATTATGAAGGAACAACCATACTATTATTAATGCCGCAACAGACAACAAGACCATTGGCAACGAATCAAGTATGTCCACTAGAGCTGGGTTTTGTTTTAGTATGATTTCTATGAAGGCCAACCGACTGCTCTCCAAATGTAAACCATTCGCGCATAGACCAATCCGATTTAGTGTCGAACCATCATTGCGAATAAACATAGTGATGATGCGGGTACAAATTATCATAACAATACCCTAGGAATAACCATACAATTAATAAGATCACTGCGAACGAGACAGATATCCTTCTTGGAGATCCTTTTATAGGAGTTACCATATTAGTACCTCGATATGATACAAATGTGATTAGTATGGTCATCGCGCTAATCGTACTCGCTGGATGGTTTTTAGAAAAATAATTGCGGCTACTATAGCAATAGGACTGATTTGCCTTATCATTCTATTCTATTTCGTATTGTTGTATAAAAAGCCGAAAATATTTGATGACAAATAACACATATTAGAATTACATGATAGAGAAAACAGAAAACAATGCTATTATAATTGGAACTTGGAGGAAGGCGGCCTTCTTCTGTATAGTGCATAAGTTAAACCTACTAGTATTATGGAAAGTATTATATTACTCAAGGCCAATTCATAACTTCCGCCACTAGGAATTATTAAACACGAATAATCATGATGGACGCAGCCTAAAGTAAAAAAGATCCCATTCCATCCAGAATGCGTAATTATTGCAAACCAACCTTTTCCACTAATCCAAGTTCTAAAACTAAAGAAAAATGAAGGTATGACAAACAACCAGTTTGCATACGCAAGGTTGCGAATATCAAGAGTATGCGTGTTTAGAATATGTAACATTGCCCAAACAATCCCGCCCCCTAGAACCACATAATGATTTCCAAAGGCATAATATGGAATGCCAAAAAACAAAGTTTCTTCCACCGGTCCTGCAGACAACACCAGCGCAAGGTAACGCGTAAGTGAAGGTTCTTCATAATTTGAGATAACTTCTTTTACTATCGATGTCCCTGCTAACATGAGCAGAAGACCGATTCCATGGTAGAATAAAAGCATTTTGATCAAATACCCAATCGATGTTCGCCGGTATCTCGACAACCAAGATTTCGGATTTATATCAGTCTTGATATCACAGAAATCTCTCTCTTTTGGTGACAGTTGACCTCTAGTTTTTCTATGCATTGACCTATAAAAGGACAACATTCTTTTATCCAGAGAAATATTTTGAATCATAAATAAAGAATCACTAGACGACAACAAGAACACAGGTTTTTATGCGATCTATCTATGACTCGATTGAAAAACGAGCTGTAATTTACAAGATGCAAGTTCATCTGCAACAAGGTTATCTCTCTCTCTTGCAAGACACGGAACAGAATAAAAAAAGATTAGATATCGTAAAAGGAAGGCAGTCTGATTTCTCTGGTAACAAGTATTTTGACAACCTTGCAATAGAAACTTGGAATTTAGAAAAACTTATACGTAGAGTGCAGGAGTTCTGATTTAATTTGTTACTCTAACTAGAACCTCTGCTATCTGAAGCACTGATCCAACTAAACGAACTTAGCCATTATTGAACCCGAGCTTGAAGTATAATCAAAGTTATTTGATACACATGCGAGTGTATCGAAATGTATTCCCAAGTTATACAACTTAGCAGATGGTTTCTAACTAATACTCGCGAGGAGCCTTATAATATCGTGTGTCTTGTCTGCAAATGCGTTATCTATATTATATTTGCTAGATATTCTCTAACTCTCTGCTGGAGAGCATGGCATCATATACATTTTCTCTAGTTACGCAAAAAGATACCGCTTGAATTTTGCATCAATAATGATATCTCCTCATTCATTTTTCCTTCTATGCACTACGCATTGAACCATTCGATAAGAAATTTTAAAATCAACCTTTAGAAAAGCAAGAAATTGAACACCTATCAGAATACTGAAGAGCTCCTGCAACCTTCATTTATTCATCATTTTAATTTCTTTATTAGGAGTCGTCTACGTTCAATCAATGATTCGTCATAGTCATCCCAATGACTTGTTTAATGGCATATCGCAAAAATAATGGAACTGTAGCTATATCAATTGTGAAACTATATTCAGAGTAAACTATATTCGAAGGAGGGATCAAACGAATATTCGCGTTATGTGAAGCTGTAGTATCCCGAAATTATTAACGCTTCGTCTCATGTTTCTATTTCCCATTCAATCACCTTAATTTATTAATAGCAACTGGTAGTTGCTTCCTCCTTCTGTCTATCTTTTTGTAAAATGCTTGGA
>JBAVTY010000530.1:0-1837 GCA_049696495.1 Candidatus Nitrosopolaris sp. | reverse complement strand
TTCCTTCTATTATTTGAATTCAAATGAATCAACCATCTTTTTTACCATAGGTTAATCGGATACAATTCAGGATTTTCCCGGCCAGACATGGGGATATAGATGATCTTAAGAGAAAGAAAATTATTACTTACTGCAACAGTGGATACAGAGGGATGAATTAAACAAGCAAGGATTTGATACCGTAACTATTGAAGGGGAGTATTCTGCTTGGAAAGAGTATGGGAATAAAAAGGAAGATAGTAATAATGAGTGAAGTCTGGAATAATGTCTACAATTCAGACAGCAGTTTCTTTGGAGAGGAACCAAGTAACTTTGCATTGCTTTGCTTTAATCATATGAAAGTCCACAATATATTATTGGAGCTAGGTGCAGGTCATGGAAGAGATACAACATTTTTCGTATCAAATGGAATTGAAGTGGAGGCATTAGATTATTCTTTGATCGCAATTGACATACTGGATAAGATAAGAAAGGAAAAGAGACTGCCTATAAAACCACAATTCTTTGATGTCAAACGCCCGCTTCCATTTTCACATGGCTATTTTGATGCTGTATATTCACATGTGCTTCTTAACATGCGTTTTTCACTTGAAGATCTTCATTTTATATTTTCAGAAATAAATAGTAGTAGTACTAGAACCAAAATGACAAATTTTTATTATATTCCAAGACTGTCAGAAACCAGAATGACAAATCATATGGCAGTGGCATCGAGATTGAAAAAGGAATCTATGATATAAACGGCTTTCAAGTTCGATTCTCTACAAAAAAGGAGATATAATGTTTAATGAAAGGCTTCGAATTGCTCTGGATAAGAGAAGAATATATACCGATACGTGTAAGGGTTTATATGCGAGCACCATTATTTCTGGTTTCAGTTTCCAGTGCAGCATACATACAATCTAACTTTTTGTTGGACTATTTTGTCTAACAGTTTTGGTTGGCGATCTGACGGGACTGTTTGATAGTTTGTTTATCGAAGAATTGGTCAACAGATCGACAGACAACGAGGAAATAAAAGATCGCAGACATTATTGTTTTGCACTAATTCGATCATTCTTTTGAATTCAATTTACGTCGATTATGAATTCAATCACGCCGAACGTTTCCTGTATGAACTGGAGAGGAAGTTCTGTCTACTCTTTCTAACAACTTCTTCAGTACCGGCATTCTATAACGGTTAAGAGCACTTCTTTGCAAACCTAAGTCTTCTATACCGATGAGGAACTCAAAGCTGCTATTGAAAAGCTATCAAAAGGTGGTCCACATAACTGAACAGGGCCCTGTCTCCGTTTGATGGTCTTTCAAGATTATAGAAAATTAGATGATGTTATGTAGTCTGTAGCTTAGTTTCATGTTATGGATTTATTTATTTTACGTCATGGTGAAGCTGGTAAGTCTTCTGATGGCGACGACGACTTCAGTAGACCACTCACCGTTGCTGGTGCAACGGACGTAACGCGTGACGCCGAATGGCTTAAGGATCTAGGTGTGAAGTTTGATGCAATAATCTCGAGTCCTCTAAAGCGGGCGCATCAAACTGCGTCTATTGTATCCAAGATCTTTAACATCGAGGGCAGTCTGATGAACTGGGAAGAAGAATGCGACCTGAAGGTAACAGAATAGAACTTTTTCGAAAACCATCATCTGAACAATTATTCAAGCAAGAGTCTACCGTACTGGTTGTAGGACACGAGCCTTATCTTAGTAGTCTGATAGTGAGATTATATGTGAGACTAATGCCTCAAGTCATGTTGTTCTGAAGAACTTGCAAAGATTAGGATAACATCCCAGTATGCTCAAATTACGCACGGCGAGCTAGAGTGGCTACTTACTC
>JBAVTY010000529.1:0-3054 GCA_049696495.1 Candidatus Nitrosopolaris sp. | reverse complement strand
AGGTGTGAATATGTTCAGTTAAGAACCTGTTGATCAGGCCAATACAAACGCAAAACCAAATTAAATGGAGTAAAACTGTTAGTAGGAGACGTTAGCCAGTTGTTCTCTTTTGCCTTCCAAAGGGTTCGAGGCATTGAGCGTTTACGGCACGGCCAAGGCCGCGATACAGTCGTTAGCGCGTTCTTGTACCGTCGATCTGAAACACTGCCAGATCCGCGTCAACACCACCAGCCCTGGTCCGATAGACACACTCGCCATTCACTTCAGCGAACACCCGTGAGCACTATACCGCTGGGCAGGATAGGCGGTCATGATGAAGTCGCAAAAGCCGTCTCGTTCCTTGCATTGGATGGAGGCAGTTTTGTCACAGATATTGAATTGGTCGTGGACGGTAGTATAGCACAGTGCGTGTGGGGAAACTACCTGAATGTTGCAGCCGTCATCGTCGCGAAGATTGATGACACAGAAAGAACCAGTTCAATACCCGTTAGAAAGTTTTTTGAATGCCCTTTAATCTGAGATAGACCACAACGTACACATATTGATCACAATACGTCGAGATTTAGATGCAATAACTTCAATATTGTACCAGACTTTCGAAATAACTCCGTTTAAAAGGGGGTTATGATGCTGCATTTGGACACATTGCTAATGTCTTGCACCGTTATTGAATAATTGAAAATCCAAGGAATTTGCGTCTTAGATTTACGTTGTGTATGCAAGAGTTTTTTGATTCGATTCCTCAGGATCAATGGAAGATAAACGATCCTGCCTTTATTAAGCAATCTGAAGAATTTGCCACTATAAAATTTAAAGACTGATAATAGAACAGATCACATAATACACTTAGATGAGGATTAAAATTCAAACATGTATTGTGGTGTATGTCCATACGGTGGATGTTGAACTAATACGAATAGAGCCTACGTTAGAGGATCATAACAATGAATTTTTTGTCGACCGATGCCGTCTAGGTCAAAATCTACAGCAATGTTTTCAATCCTGGATCATGTTCTTTTACTTCGGGAAAATCTTGACAGTATTGTAAGTTAATCAGATAACTCAAAAGTACAATATATTAGTACTCAAGTAGTATATGCAAGAAGATTTGGAAACTACACACATTGAAAAATTTAAGAGAAGAAGTGACATATCCGTGAGAGTTATTGCGATTTTTTTGGCAAAAAATGGTCTAACCGATCAATTAGAGAATATCCTAGTTAATCTAATACAGCCGACGCGAAAAGAGGAAGGTAACATAGCATATGTCCTCCATCGTTCAATCGATAATCCTGATGAATTAATGTTTGATGAGATATGGATTGACAAAGGATCACTTGAAGCGCATCTTAAACAGCCGCATGTGATGTCAGCCCTAGAACGGGCGGCATCTTTTATAGCTAAACCAATAGGAGTACGTCGGTATTCAGAAATCAGAACCTAAAATTAGTCGTCTTTTTAAAAACTCTACCTCCCATACTGATTCATTTTCTGAATCATCTCTATTAGCCAAGTTATGCCTCTATACTCTTAAACCACTTGATTGTTCTAGCTCGCTATCTGTCCAGCTTTTCCATACGCTCCATCTTTAAAATCCTTCTGAGCACGCTTCAAAATCTATGGCATGGTTGGACAATTCTATCTGCATGGCTAATCACGTAAAAATTATAAAACCTATGGTGACTTATCATATACAAATGACCCAGATACTATTAACCAAGCCAAAGAACAGATTCGCCAAGGTAATTGAAATCATAGAACAAGAGAAACATAATTTTAGATTCGGGAGAGGAACCCTAGGCCAGGATAACTACAGATGCACCATTGGTCTCCTGTTGAGTCATTACGGCTGGGCCGGTTATAGTTGCTCCTCAAGTGACTTCAACGAAGCCGATAACAAAGTACACGATTTAATTCCTATAGAGGTACAGCGTCTTATTGCAAGTATAAATGACAGTAGCGGGAGCTATGACGTTGTAATAGAAAGACTGGAGAGAGCTGGACGAGAGCCATCAGACTGATCCCGATTTTTTACCTAGGTCGGTGACCTAAAGATCCCCTCTATCAACTTATATCTAGCATCGACTGGAGACACTCATAGCAAGTTGTATAATACCCGCTTCGTCGCATGTAGCATCTAAAATATCATGTTGATAGAATTAAAGGATAGAAATCATCATATCAAGATTATCCGCGGCCACATTACACAGTGTGAAGGTTATAAAATGGGTCAAGGTTGAAAGGATTCCTCCATTACATTGATTAAACATAGCGGGACATCTTTTGGTCCCCCATACAATTGACACATCATCTAGGAGCATGTATATTATCTTATATTTATCATATGTAATATCCCGCCGTTATCCTCCTATAGTCGCTCATTTTGGTATAAACCAGATATTACTGCATATATAATAAAAAGTGTTAATTGTCCTTTGCTAACCTTCATCTCCTTTTCGATAGCCTCTAGTATTTTTTCATCATTGTGATCAACTACGTTGTTTACCGTGTAGATCTATGAGACGTTCTTTTAGTTTATTTAGTATATCAGGATCAGAAAAGAAGTGGGACAAACTTCCAAACTCTTTCATGACAACTTTACATCGGTCACATCCTTGAAATATCATTGTCCCTCGAGCTCGTCGGGTTTCTTTATATATTTCTCGCATTGTGACAGATTTCTCATCAACATCATTTGAGTCGTACATGTTCATACGCCCCATTTGGGTTTTGAAATCCGCGTAAACATTTCCAACATCTGGTTGGCATGGTAGTTACATCGCAAAGGTAAGTTTACGTTCACGTAATTACGTCAGCATAATATGAAAAAAAGTATTATCGAATAAACATAATTGCCACATAAGTAGACTCTAGATACAGACGAAGCGTTTACTAAAAAATCTTAAAATGGCAAACAATGTGCGGATGTATATATACTCAATAACATTAATTCGCTAACTATCTTTCCTAAACAAATATTTGGTTATGTCTAGTTTAAAACGTCTTGTTCTATAATAATTGGCTATAGCGTTTTTTAGATTGAGGAATTTAGGA
>JBAVTY010000528.1:0-3505 GCA_049696495.1 Candidatus Nitrosopolaris sp. | reverse complement strand
TGTCAATCAACTATTACATAGTACTAATCTCATAATGCGTTCATATTTATGAAATTATTGCAACCTGTCATACCTGTCAATGAACCAATTATCATTTTCTCCATTCCGAATGATAGGTGTAAATATTGCTGGTTTGCAGCTGCTAACATCAAGCCGTTACGTACACATCCAACAGCTTTATCCCCCTCGTCTGTTAGGGTATTATTTGTAACAAGTGAAGAATATGACGTCCTTCGATACATATAAAACCCAATGAATGAAAACACCTTGCTCATTATGTATTAGGCCATACATAAGCCTTCAACGTCTAGGAGGAAAAAGGCCTATTGGCATGGCAGCGTACTAGGACCGCCAATCAAGCGTAATAGCCTAGGTCCGCCGATTACGTCTATTTTCATATAATCGATTTTTTGCTTTATTATACTATCAAGTCGTTTCAAATCAACGTTGGTCATGTCGTAGACGTTATGTCCTCGTTATACAGCGCGGAATTGATTCTTGTCCAACTTGCAAAATTATTATTTTTGACGTTGTTTGTTAATATATTGAAGAAATTAGGATCTGGTTCAATTGATATTACACGCGCACCTAAAGCGATGAAGAAACATTAAGCGCTAAATCGCCACGCAACACCGATATTTTCATAAAAAAAGTGGGGTTTAGTGGCCACACGTTTGTGACACCCAGTCAGCCAGTAGCCTAGCGATATTGAACTTATTTGGTTTATGAGCGTCGTTGTTGAAGAATAAAGTCTGAAGAAAAAGCCTTCGATGACATCAAAACAGCCGAAATGGTTGGACAAACATCATCCTGGCAGAATTGGAAAATGAGCTCTTAATTTCCACTGCTCTTAATTTGTCTATGATCGATTTGGCTGGCACTTCGCTTCCGTTTCAGATTATGCCTAACTCCGCTTGAAACAATTCGTCTTGATACTGCATGCCGTATTACACTTTTTAACACTATTCGAAATGACGACACTCCAAACACTACAGACTGCATTTAATTCACTACGGCCTATGGAAGTTACAGACTGAAGTCATGGTCTAAGGAATAGGCGGGACGGTGATTGGACCAAGTCTTCCTATATATAAATGGAGGTAAAACAATCCGGTATATTATTGTGATAAGTATTATAGGATTATGTTTATACATAGAACTACCATATCTAAATTACGTATGGAAGTATCGTCACGTATAAATAACTAGTGCAATATTATATTACAATGCATACAAAAACAAGCATAGTATTCGGTATCATCGCTATTGCGTCAGCAGTGCTGTTCGCTGTAGGACCGGCAACCCACCAAGCATGGGCGTGTGGATTCGGTGGCTGCGGCTGTGGCGGGAGCTGCTCCACCTTCGGCGGATGGGGCACCTACACCTATGGCGGATTCGGCGTGAGCTCCGGCGGGTCCGGCGGCTGGTAGATTACCTCCAAAAAACTGAAAGCGTTCAAATCCTCTTTATTTTTGTATTCTTATAACTTAAACCGACGTGTTAAGTTAAAGCGAAAGAGCTATAGCAGCGCAGGTCTTACTAAATCGTATGGTGATAGTTGAACGTGAGATTGTAGCCAATGGGTAACCTTTTATTTAATACCTGAACATATTTGGGCCTATTTGACGCTGATGTCTCTAATCGGGTTTATTACTATAATATGGCTAATGATATTGGCAGTCGCAGCATTTCTAGTAACTCTTGCACCCTCAGTACATCTCTTGTTTAAAGCAGGAGAAAGATCAGATTGGCCAATTATTTCATTAATACAGGGTGTAATAGCTGTAGGATTGGTGCTATTGTTCATATTAGGACTAAGCAAGCTTAAAGGATTCTATGCCGTAAGAAAATTGCACTTATAGATCCGCATAATAATGGCTGCGGCCGTAATAGGGTTTCTGACAGGCTGATGGATGAGATTGTATTACATTCTTAGTATGGGATAGTCTGCCTTGATTACAGATGAAGGAATCATTCGCATGCCATAACACAGGATAATATTGCACTACCACCGCTAATCCATGTGTCACGGATCGGATCGAGTCATCAAGATCTGTATGGAGTTATTTGCTGCGTCCCAGATGTGCTTTAGTTACCTACGACCATGAAGGATCGTCGTTTTGTTATCGAATTAATTCAGGACATCTGGTGAATTCCTACAACAGTATATACTGACGTTAATATCGTGCATTGTGAACGAGGAGGAGGAAATTCATCATTCCTTGGAAAACAGGATGTTGTTTATCTTTATCTTTTATGCTATACCTGCTACGGCGTGTTGCATGCAGTGAAAAAGGTTACATGTTTAACTATCAACCATCAAGAAGATAGCGGACGCATCAGATATCTTTGGCGCTTTTCAAGATGAGCTAACTGTTTCATATCACCACTGCTTCTTTTTTACGGCTTGCTTCTAGAATCTGTATTTCGTTGTATACCACTGCTTCTATTCCTAGAATTGCATTTTAGCTTTAGTAGTATCGTAGGTATACGGCTCATACCATAATTCATATAATGTACTAATATACTAAGCACCATATGGTATACTTAGACAATGAAAATTGATCTTAGCACGAATTTGTTATCGATTGCGATATTATTTTTTACACGATCCCATGCCGCATAGAATACAGAGATAATGAGTTCACGGAAGCGTATGCAGATAATTTTTAATTTTATGGGCCTACAGTAATTAATGGGACTTGATCGTGCAGAACATAAGAAAAAACCTAAAAACGAAATTTATAGGAAGACAAATTCATTATTTTACGGAATTAGGCTCTACACAGGAGCTGGCTATCTATATGGCTGAAAACAACTCTGGAGCAGTAAACGGTACCGCAATATTGGCTGAGCAGCAACATAGGGGCAGAGGTAGACTGAAAAGTAGATGGATTTCTCCTGGTGGAGGGATCTGGTTATCGATTATCCTAAGACCGCCTATGCCTGCTAGCAAGAGTCCGCTTTTCAGTTTCGTGGCAGCGTTGGCGGTATGTGACGCGATAACTCAACAGACAGGCCTAGAGTGCAAAATAAAATGGCCCAACGACATTTTAATTAATCATAAGAAAGTTTGTGGCATACTTCTGGATATTGCGACCAAAGGCAATGACATTGAATACGCTGTGATAGGAATCGGAATAAACGCAAATGTGAATATTCAAAAAATTCTTCCGTATATGGATGACTACAAACGGAGTGAGGTGAGCGTCACTTCCCTCAAAAATGAACTATCGGGTAGGTACGTAAACAGATCAGCTTTTTTGAAACTACTTTTCGAGAGATTTGAACACTACTATGATCGCTTACAAAAAGAGAATGGGGCGCTGATTATTATAAATATGATTAAAGATAGGCTCGAGATCTTAAACGCCATGGTAACCATTCAACAGAGCAATAGAACAATAGAAGGAATGGTTATTGGTTTAGGCTTAGATGGTTCCCTCTTGATTAAACAAAATGACGGATCTTCTGTCGCGATTAGTTATGGTGATACCAGAATAAG
>JBAVTY010000527.1:0-2225 GCA_049696495.1 Candidatus Nitrosopolaris sp. | reverse complement strand
CAAGCATTTTACAAAAAGATAGACAGAAGGAGGAAGCAACTACCAGTTGCTATTAATAAATTAAGGTGATTGAATGGGAAATAGAAACATGAGACGAAGCGTTAATAATTTCGGGATACTACATCGAAATCGTCTACAACCAAATGTTTATTCAGGTCGTCTCGTATTCCTTGAGTTTAGACCTACCTCTCCTCATCACAGTAAATATCAACATGATCACTGCTATCCACAGTACACTAAGGAGTATATTTGTGAGACTTCCATAGATATACGGAGTAGCCTCCTCTAAATTTGATTCAATTATCTTGATTGAACTGTGCAAGTCCTCTAGCCCGGTATTGTATGCCGCGGTATTGGGTTCCCCTGATGAAATTGAGTTGGTGCGTATTAACATCGCTTCGAGATCATTTTGGATTAATCCAAAGTCAGTCCTTGGGGTTGGAAAAATCCACACAGGATTTCCTTCATTAGGAAGAAGTAGTTTAACCGGCCTAAGATAATCGGCTATCATATCTGGTGTTTGGGCAGATTCAGCTCTAGATAAATAGCCCATTGCCTTGTCCAATGGATAAATTGCATTTTGATAACCAAAATAAACAATGGCGGCTCCAAGACATAGAAATCCCATAATTCCTATTATCAACAACCTACCGTATTTAGTACCTATATTGCGTGGCATATTTGTATTGTCAGACGCCGTACTACCAATATTTTTGTGCGGGTCGTTGTATTTATACTATCACTGAGGAGAGTCTCTGTCTTCGCGATGGAATGTTGTCTGAATACCTGACTCCACTTTGTACGTAAGCTATGAACGGTCAATCACAAACAGGCGATAACTCCGCTTAGTATTGGGGTATCATCGATAACACCATATGCTGTCAGGTTGTGTTACAACTTTTGTTTTTGTTAACCGTATAGAAGCGAACATACTTACTCCCAGTACTGCTTACGGTAAAAATAAAATGTCTTCACAATCATTATCAAATACAATATCTCATAAAACGAAGCTCCCTACCGTGAGAATAACATCACCAGAAAGAGGTCAAAACGTCCCGGTTGGTAAAAACCTTGTAGTTTCTGGCACTTTTTTTAAATGGGCTTTCTAAAGCTTAATATGCTCGTATTTTGTTTTCGAGTTATGCAATTAGTCCTTGTTTTAACATTGATAATTGTTGCGATTTTCATCATCGTTATGTTAATGACATTCGTGTTTCACGTGCTCGTGTTTAACATGCGATTTCTTGTACCTCTGGCTACGACAGAAAAGCTAGACAGACATCAAATTGTAAGTAAAGATCTAGATACTTGATGATACAAATTTTGTACGGGTATAAAAACTAGGATCGGAAGTCATCAGGTCTAGAAAAAAGTTGATATCAGCTTTAACCTTCTAGCGTTTTCTGAACTTACTATAGGAATGGTTCGTTAGAATATTGTTCCTCTGAAGATTCGCTAGCTGAATAACGGATGCTATATATCAGAAACTCCTATCGACTTCGATAAGACCAGAGTCGTTAAGACTTAAAATCAACAGTTCTTTACAAGGATCATGGTATTATACCTAGGATTACCTAATGTGCTCAGCATAGCACAGACGACCGGTATAATAGCAACAATGGTGTTGACCTTCTATTATTATAGGCAGCAAATACAAAGCCTCAATGTAAATGTTGAAACAAAGGTCCTCAATGACTTGGATGAAAAAGTGCATATCTTAAATGCGATTATGATTGAACATCCAGATTTAGGAAAAGTAATGACTAACTTTCCTACGCTTTTCTTGGAAACAACATATTCATTTGATGTACTTAACATGTGGTCACATGCTTATGACATGCGTGAAAGAAAAGTTCTGAGTGAAAACGAGTGGAACGGCTGGTTATATTGGATGAGAAGTTGTTTTAGAGAAGGAACAATAAAGGATCATTGGAAACAATTCGAACGAACCAAATGGTTCGATCTTCACTTCTTGGATTTCATAAATAGGGCCGTAATGCCGGGTCTTAATGAGAGTTGAGTCAGTCCCTAAAGCATCTACGACCATTCCACAGGACACCATGGATTTTAGTCAGGAGACTTTGAAGATTCGATCAGCTTTTATTAGGATCGAAAGCTGACAAAGACCTACATTCAGACTCGGCTTCTACAAGAAACAAGACAACTCTTTGTGCCAAGGAGATATTTTGGTATCAGGACGACCACTTGTCTACTTTCCAATATCC
>JBAVTY010000526.1:0-7073 GCA_049696495.1 Candidatus Nitrosopolaris sp. | reverse complement strand
CTACAAGGCTGAGTGATACGATATGAACGCTAACGTAAACTTCTAAGCAGGAAACTCGCGACATCTCCAGTGCTTCACAGGTGTAACACTGTGTACAGAAAAACATCTTATCATATCAGGTGATTTCTATGAGCAACGAGGCTTCATGTATCCAATCATATTAATACCTGCCTAGTCACTCGTTGTGACTATTAATCCCAGACTAAAGCAAACTGCATACCTATGTGTGAATACTCATACAACAACAGCGGAATGAGGTTTTTGTTTTATTAAAGGCTGCGGTCAAGACATCGAATGTATTACATAGGCACCGTTGATTCGAATATCAGCTTTAGCCATCCAGAGATGGATATCACAAGTTATTGTGGCTGCACCTAGCTCGAACAGAGTGGTAAACATTTGTGTTGCTGGCAGAAAATAGCCGCTTCTGATAATTGATCTCATGTATCAAATGCAACTGGAATACCCAACAAGAATGGAAATTATCCTCATCTGATTTCGATCGCAGGTTCGGGCTAGAAATTATCGTAACTTTAAAGAATTTATAATTTCGATATTCTAATATTGAGGTTCTCAAATGAATTATCAAGCATTCGCATTTCTACTGGTTTCAGGATTCCTTTTATTCGCGACTATTATTGTTTGGACTACCATTGCAGCCTATGGGGTCTTAGGAGTTACCTTTCCAACTAAAGGTCAAAAAGTGCCTGTTGGAAATATCGTAGTCTCTGGAACATCCTTAGCTAACGCAACGGATCATTGTACCGTCTCACTTAATATAAATAGCATAAGGCCCTACCAAAATGTAACGCCTACAGGACATAATGGACCAAAAGATTACTCAAAATGGACGTTTACTATTACTCCTAAGTACTCGGCTATTTAAGAAGACTTCGACAAGATAACAGCAAAATACGAATTTGAGCAGGTTTTACGGTGTGAATGTAACAGGAGTAATAGACACAGAGGCAGCTGCATCAGAAGAGCAACGCCAAACGGTTGCGAATACCAGTATTACCGGTAATGGCTTTCCACATCTTCTACGAGGGCATTAAGTGTAAAAATTCTGCCTTCAGCACAGATCTGTCTCATTCAATGAGGCAGAATATGAAGACCTACAATTATCACTTAGGTGGGATGGATTGTAACATTGTACCAGGCTAGTCTTCAGAATCAACTAATAATGAGATTTTGGGAGCACGAACTCTGACATAATTGTAATACAATACGATATTGTTATAAATCAGGATAGTAACTTTAAGAAAGCTGGGTTATACCGCGCCGCTCAAAAATGACTAGTAATCAAGTGTTCTTACGATTTAGACACAATATGTTTAAGATGCGCAGTAACAACATAGATAGTATGGCTATCGCGAAAAATCTTTTGTCCGATTCACACAGTAATCCGGTAACCAACGGTCGGTTAATGGTACGAATAAACGGGACTTTACCAGACCTATCTATCGTAGGTAACGAAAAAAATTCAGAAAGAGCAGCGGAAGTAAAAAAGAAGGATATAATTGCAAATACACCTTGTTCTATATTTAGCATTTCCTCCTCTACTCAGCAAAGCAGGAATGGAGAAATTTTTCATCTTCTAGTTGACGCAGGTGAAGGCGTAGTCAACAGCGTAGAAAAAGGCATAACTGATTCGCTGTCTTCTCAAAATCTAGATATGCCATTATCTAAGATGCCAGATGCTGCCCTTATAACCTATTCTCATGATGACCATATCCATGACCTTTCTAAACTTATCAATAAAGTCAATGATGGATCGGGCAAAATAGATAGGTATTGTACCAAAGAGTGTCGTGAGCAGACAATAAACAAATTTCCTGAACTAGGCGAAATACAATCCCTACATTTTAATGTCATACAACCAGATGAAAGTTTTAAAGTTGGACCATTCACTGTGATATCAGTATTAGCAAATCATGGCGATAATTCCCCATCTGGTTCTGTGATCTATATTATCAATTATCAGGACAAAAAGGGCATCATGGGTTGGGATTTTCTGTCGTTACCGAATGTAGACGAGAATCTGTTGTGGGATCCAGATCTTTTAGTTTTGGGTACTCTATCATACATCCCTCATCCAGAGACTGGAATGATATCTGTAAGTGAAGCCTATTTTCTGGTAAGGAAATGGAATGTAAAAGAATGCTATCTAGTTCACTATTCGGGATTGAAAGATTTTGAGGAAAGTAAAAATCAGTGGTTCAGGGGCCCCGTTAAAGCAATGACAACAACTGAACTTCAGAAGATTGTCGATTCCCACCTCATGATTAGTGGAGATGAGGGAAGGTTCAAGATGATGGTTGGAAAAGAAGGTTTCCTTTGGACTTCTAGGGAGATAGCATATGATGTTGAGAATAAGCCTATTGGAAACGTAATTGAAGTTGAAGGCCTTCAGAAATATACTTTCAAGATAGAGAAAGACAACAAAGCACACAAACTTAAGCTGACAATAGAAGACAAGATAAACAGATACACAATGCAATTTGACAAACCGCATAAGCATAAGGATAAAGAGCATATAATTCACGGTGATGGAGAGCAGGGTGCATTCTCTAGAGGTCCAACATTAAAAATGGAATTAGTTCACTCAGAGTCAAAAGATACTAATGCGTTGAAGATATGGGTAGAAAAAGCTAAAATTCTTAAAGGGAAAACGATTGTCTTCCATGATGACATATTCATAAGCGATTTCGATGCAAATAGGCTTAGAAAATACTTTCAAGAAAACATTGTCTAAAGAAGGTAGTACGCTCATTCTATATATTTGATTAGTTGTATCTCGACTTATAGACAAGACGCACTCGATATTTGACCATATGCTGCGATACATAGTTGGAATAGGGTCTAGGTATGCGTCTTTTGTCCTATTCATAGTTGATGTCAGCATTATCCTTCGAAGGTGACGAACTACTACGAAGTCGTTATAACCGGCTTCATGAAGTAACAACTGTAGTCGGCTTCTGTACCTCGGAATTGAGGAAAACAATCAATTCTAAGGTAAAAACAGAAAAGCATTTGAAGCCCTGTCTGTCAAAAGTATTAACTCCGGTCGGGTTTCATTCGACCAGGTCTAAAGGTTAGCGGCAAATGAGCCACTCCATGAAAGAAAATACCTTGAATTGGAATTAGATTATGGTTTTTGATATTCATGTTGCTGCCGTCAGAATCCAAATTCAAATCTCTCAATACCACTTGCCCTTCCAAGCTGTTAAACATTAAGAAGACATTGGTTAGAATAATCATTCTGACGCTGCTAGAGTCTGACACAAATCCGGCCTATAATATGTTAGAGTCAGGTCGCATATAGCACAGATCCATCAAGTTTTACTACAACAAAGGACAAAAGTTAATAGTTTCAGTTGTGATTCATGAATGGTGAAAAAATACGAACTACCACCATTACCTTACGCATATGATGCACTAGAACCGCATATATCAAAGGAGATTATGAACTTACACCACGATAAGCATCATCTTGCATATGTAAACGGCGCGAACGCAGCACTTGAAAAATTAGAAAATGGAAGGAAGAACAGTTTCAATGGTGTAGATGTTAAAGCTATCGAGAGAGACTTATCCTTCCACTATGCTGGCCACTCGCTACATTCTATATTCTGGCCTAATA
The DNA here is from genome assembly GCA_049696495.1 of Candidatus Nitrosopolaris sp. Lineage (GTDB taxonomy): Archaea > Thermoproteota > Nitrososphaeria > Nitrososphaerales > Nitrososphaeraceae > Nitrosopolaris. The sequence goes on along the minus strand of JBAVTY010000526.1, from coordinate 3,430 downwards.
TGAAATCATCGGGTGGCGGAAAACCTGGTGGGGCTATAGCTGACAAAATTAATGCAGATTTTGACAGTTACGATGGATTCAAGCTTCAATTTACAGAGGCTGCAAAGACCGTGGAAGGCATTGGCTGGGGGGTTCTTGCATACGATGCGCTTTCAGATCAGTTATTGACATTTGGTGTAGAGAAACACAATTTGCTAATCGGTCCAGGAACTATTCCAATACTAGTTTGCGACATGTGGGAACACGCGTACTATCTGCAGTATAAAAATGACAAGGCAAGTTATGTTGATGCGTGGTGGAACGTGGTAAATTGGGATGACGTAGGTAGGCGATTCGACAAGCTGCATTTAATAAATATTCTTAATCGTCTAGTGGGTTGAGTATCTATTTCATCTGTATTTTTTGGACTCTGGAGAAACCATTGATATCTAGAGACTAGAGACTGTTCTGTGCACTCAACAATCTAGATGTAATGCGTTCTCCGAATAATCAATTTATTACGGAAACCATGGTTTCAATCTTGTTTCATTGACCATACAACAGTTCGGAATAACCATGCTTCATTCGTTTTCTGTACCTCCCTTCCTTCGTGTTGGTACGTCTTCATACAATATTCTAAACCACATCGAGTACTTTTCTTACTAGTACATGCTTATCTTTACTATCATATCCATCATACACCTATAACCACTGATTAGGTGTTTAGTAGGAGCACATCTGATCTTAATCGTAAAAATTATTGGTTTTTGATATCATTATCAGACGGCGCTTTCGGTTATGTAGATAAGTTAGAATCAAAAGTAATATGAGAAGACGTGGTTAATAGCGTATCACAACATATCCAATTCTGCAAAAGAGCTACTTAGCAATAGCAATACTACTAAAACAGCAGCTCTACTAAAAGTGGCGGTGTTAGTTGTAGCTTCATTAAATAAAAAACATCATTGGTTGAATCAAATCCGAATTGATTTAACAATAGTTCCTTAAATCCGATGTCATACTACAGAAACTAAAGAAATAGCAGAATGAAAGCTGCAATATGCAGATAATGGTTATTTTCTAATACGAGGGCGTAATACCTGCAACGCTAATTTATATATGGCTTATATATGGCTATCTTTTTAGAATTAATCTGAAGATAACTTAATAAGAATAAAAGCACCTATTTTGATCATATAATGGGTCATTCTGATGATCGTTCAAACAGCCAACAGAGAGGCAGGATTGCTCTCGATTTGGAACATGAAAATATCTCAAAAGAAGATGAAAGAAGAATAGATACAAGGATATGCATCCTGTACGGGGTTGAAGCTGAGGAAGCAAAAGAGATTCATACGAATTATCATTCCCATAGACTTTACTTGCTTCTTCGAGATAGAGCAAGGAAGCATGGAATGACAGAATCGACATTTTTGGAGAGGCTGAAAAGTTTGAATATTTATCACTTTGCTTATATCGTATCTCAAGGACAATTAATGGAAATGGCTGCTGTCGATGTATTATACAAAGGGTTATACAACTCAGAATATAAGGACCCAGATGATCGTTATATTAGCTTTTATGGCTAGTAAAAACGTGTACGTGTACGTCGTTAACAAAATCACGAGATGTAAGTCAATATCATGCTAAATAACAGGAAACAATATAGGTACTGGTAAATTGCTGCATACTCAAAGAAACAAGAGTGAACTGTCAAAGATCGATCTTATCCATCCGGCAAACACACTGGTATATCTATAACAACTGCAAATGGGTATAACGACCATGCAAACATAGCCGCGTCTGGTGTAACGTCATGGACATTTAACATACCTGCAAATCAGGGTTGGGTACGAGTGTGTGTAAATTCGGACAATTCTTCAGGAGAAACCTGTAATACATATAACACGTCTGGTGCAGATATGTCAGTATCACTATCTCCACCATCAGGCGATAGCTATAGGTACTATATCTATCCAAGAAATAGCTATTATATCTACCCAGGAATTAGGCATGATTAGTTATTTATAAGCTGGGTGAGTATGAACGATTATGTCTCTTCCGCTCCAGGTCAGCCCTCTGTTCTAATATATAGATAGATAGAACGAGGACCTTATTATATTCTAGACCTATTATTATTGAAAAAAAAATGATGCATAGGGGGTATCGAAAAAAACAAGATAGTCAAAGTCAACCACCGGAAGATGAGGGTCGATGATCGCAATCCCTAGACAAATTTATAATAAAATTTCCACCAATTAGTGCAGCTATCGGCTTCGCTGGGGGATTCCTAATAGGTGTACGTCATTGACATATTGCACATGTGGCTATGAGAAGGAGCTACCAATTCCTAAATATCCATCACAGGATACAAGATATCTCAAGAATCATAGAAATATGAGGGGTGAACGGTCTCCAAATTGGAAAGGTGGCAGAGAAAACAGAAAAGATGGATATGTTATGGTCCATGCTCCAGGTCATCCGAAGGCTCACAAAGGTAAAGTCTTGGAACATAGGCTAGTTATAGAAAAGAAGGTTGAGAGATATCTAACACGAAATGAGAAAGTTCATCATCTGAATCATGATACATCCGACAATCGAGAGGAGAATCTAGTTCTGATGTCACAATCAAAACATCAAGACATTCATGCATATGAAAGGTCACTTAGAAATAACCTCGTCTGTCCGAGATGTGAAAGTAAACGGATACGCAAGGATGGTCGTATGAAAGATGGAAGGCAAATATTCCAATGTTCTGACTGTGGAAAGTATATTCTATTAGTGAAAAAGTATTCTGGATGGTCAGGGAGGAAGAGATTTCAGATATGTCGTAGATGTGGAAGTTTTGATACAGTTAAAGATGGTTATCTTCAAGGAAAACAACAATTCAAGTGTAATACCTGTAGAAGGTATTTTACAGCATATGGTAAGCTCATAATGAATCATAATCAAAAATGTCCTAAATGTGGATGTAATAGTACACAAAAACGTGGTATTCAGAACGAAAAACAACGCTACTGATGTAATGGTTGTAAGCAAGGATTCTCAATTCCACTAGGCTTTACAGCAGGACTCAGGAAATGACTACCAATATTACCAGTGATAGAACCTCTGCCATCGATGTACAAGATATAATTTCAATTCACAGGGATGTTTCGGGGTTATTACGTAATAGGCCTATATTTGAGACGACAGAGCGCCGTTTTCTCACCATCTTAGAGCGAATATTAAGTGATTATCTTGTCGAATATTGGATGAAGCAAGAACGACAGGAAGAAGGGGGGTTGGGTTGAATTATGAACTCCTTCAATAGGAATATTGTCCGTTGGGCAAAGTTACATCCGGATGATGTTTTGTCTCAATATTTCCTAAAAGAATACAAAGAATCGACAATGATGAAGAGAGCTGAAAATAAGAAATGGAAATTGATAGCCAAGGAACTGATTGACAG
>JBAVTY010000525.1:0-4074 GCA_049696495.1 Candidatus Nitrosopolaris sp. | reverse complement strand
CTTATTGACCTGCAATCATAAGAGAAGAGGTGGTTATTGGCCATGTTATCACCTAGCACATACCCTGGAACGAGACATGCTTATCAAAAATATAGTCTCGTTGGTCAAAGAATATCCTCCTGTTCGTTCAAAGAAGAAAAGTAATAGTGGCAAGAAACCAGTTCATTCATGGGAGAAACTTGTCTGTATGCTGATGGTTGTTTTCGGTTCAACTTACAGAAATGTTCAGAATGTTGAAATTGCGATGTGCGGTGTCCGGACTAAAGGTCACACAATATGAGATATCGAATTAGGCAACAACCCTCATTCTCCATTTATAGAATTAGCTTAGCATTTAAATTTTGAGACAAATACGTAAATACCATATTGTTGTTTAGTACCATCTTCTATACCAATAAGCTCCAATTGAAATATGCGAACAAGAAGATGGAAAAAAGTAAGCAAATAGAAAAGATGAAAAAGGTACAATACTCTATTGCCATCATTCTTGCTAGCTTAATCTTGGTAAATGCGTTTGTTGCTCATTGTTCTTGTAACTATCCTCTTTATGCTTTAGCTACTAGTACGATGGCAGCTGCAGCCGCTACAACAACATCAACAGCTGCAGCCACTCCAACTCCAGCCACTGCAAACAAACTAAACGATACTGCCGCTCTTATCCTTATGATCAATTTCGAAAGAATGCGTATGCAGCTTATGCTAACAGAACAAAGCTTACCAGTAGATAAGAATTTGGCCTTTCTTCATGCATACGTTATACATTCCGTCATATTTCCATCAATCAAAAACCTGCTTGAAAAGATTGGATCCTCTTCTGCTAACGAACTTTTATCAACAACGACAGATCTAGCGTTTACGATAAAAACTGGAAATTCACCATATATATCAAAGGATCTGACACAAGCAAAAAATGCTTTAAATAGTACCTATAACGAATTATTAAACCCAACTCTGCAATCAAATAAAAAAGTGATGCTTTTAGCTGAGACTGCATCATTTTTATTAAATGACGCAAACAAATCTTATTCACTATCTGGTGTTGGCGAATCTACTAATCAAGGAAAACCTGACAATTTCGATTACCAAGATGCAATAGGGTTGGCTAATGCATCGAAAACAAATTTCAACAAAATATCTAATTCGACTGATAAAAATAAAGAGTCTGAGATTAACCAATACTATGACCAATTACAAAGTTATGTTATAAATAAATTCGATACACAATCAATCTCACGTTTAATTTCTTCTATACAGAACGATCTAACATCATATTCTAAGAGTAGTAATAATAGCGCCACAAATCCCTATACACACCACTTTTCAACCATACGAAACGACCTTCAAAGCGTTATTAAGGATGTTAAGAATGGAAATTATCAGCAAGCCGATGACACTGTTGTTACTGCATATCTAGATAACTTTGAATATCTGGAGCCATCAATCGACAATTTTGATCATAAGCTTAAGCTCACTATCGAATTAGGAATAAGAGAACATCTAAGGCAAATACTAGATCAAAAAGCACCATATAGCGCGGTAGTATCTTATATTAACTACATATTTTTGAAGTTATCCCAAGCACAGAAACTTTTAGATAGTCACTTGACCAATACTGCTATGATTAGTAGTTTAACTTCGACAACTAATGGTATGGCCAATATTCAAGGACTAAGCAAAGGGTTTGGCACATATACAGGGGCAAGACACAGTATGGGACAAGCTTCTTCGACTTCGAAAGGATCGGTCAGAGATAATATTGACCAAATTAGATTAAAATTACTTGATATGCTTACACTATATAAGAAAGGAAGCTATGATGACGCATTCTCAACTGCACGTTCTGCTTATTTGGATAACTATGAAAATATAGAACTTCCCCTAAGACCTATAGACCCAGATTTTACTTTAGATATGGAGATAAAATTTGCCGAGTTACGAAATCTGATTGAGACAAAAATACCATATGATAAAATACAAGATAAGGTATTTGAGATCAGACAAGGTCTTGACGAATCTGAAAGATTAGTATCAGGTACTGGTGTAATTGCTCCTACAATAGCATTTTCTACATCTTTATCAATCTTCTTTAGGGAAGGCCTTGAAGCAACTCTTATCATAGCTGCAATACTAACATATTTAGAAGCATCAAGGAATGACCGATTCAAGAAACATGTTTACTATGGTATAGTTGTTGCCATTGCTGCAACTGGTATTACGTGGTTTATTGCTCAATATATAGTTCAAATCTCCGGAGCTAATAGAGAACTTATCGAAGCAATAGCGAGCCTTTCTGCAGTAGCAGTTTTGTTCTGGGTTAGTTTCTGGGTTCTTAACAAAATCGAGACAAAGAAATGGATTGAATTTGTCAAGGCTAAGGTCTGGAAAGCAACTACTACTGGAAGTTTATTAGTATTTGTGATGCTTTCATTCCTTACTGTTTATAGAGAAGGATTTGAAACTGTTCTTTTTTATCAAGCATTGTTGTCTTTTGCCAAATACATGGAATGGTATGTTGTAGCTGGTTTGATTTCAGGGCTTGCGGTAATATTAGGAGTAGCATATATTATGAGAAAGGTAGGTAAAAAATTGCCACTTAGACTTTTATTCGGGGTAACTATGGGGGTAGGAGCATATATGTCAATAGCATTTATGGGTAATGCAGTACGCTCATTACAAGAGCTTGGATACATTCATACAACTCCTATGTTTGGAATTATACCAAGGCTTGATATTAATGTAGCAGAAATGACAGGAATTCATCCCACATTAGAAACATTCGTTGCTCAAATCATATTATTGGGTATATATCTTGCGGGTTCATTGTACATATTGATAATTCAACCAAAAAGAAAGAAGAAGATAGAAATGGCTAGAAAGTCTATTGCGGATATAGAAAGTAATGACCCAAAATAATGTTCGTAAAAGGGTATTGAGTTATGTAACCGCGGCGGATGTGTTTATTACATAACTCATTCCTAGAATAATAGCTTGTATGTATTGTACGTTGTAGGATTATTATATAGCAGGTCGTACAGTTCACCCTTGTCATCCGCAGAAATATTTCTGATAGGAATGCCTGACATAACTGATTAAATGATAATCAGCTAAAGTTGTAATGATGTCAAGTATTAGTTTACTGTAATTACCAATTAACCAAAATAAGACAAGTAAATGCGAATCCTGCTTCGCATATATTATGTGATTTTCGGAATCGAGAATCATCAGTTAAAATAAATATGACTTTCAGTTATGATTGACTGAATCCATTTATGAAAGAGACAATAAACATATTAAATGAAAGAAAATTAGTTCCGTTAATAATTATATTAATTGGTGCCACTGGATTAATTGTAACATATCCATTGTCATTATCTAATACCAACAATGGAGTGGCATTTGCAGCAGACGTAGTGGGAAAGAATGTCAGTAGTAGCGCAACAGGTAATCAATCTGCTACCGGCACGAATTCATCCAATCCATTACATCTAATATCTCATATACGGATTCTGTTAAATCAAACTCTAAACGCAGTGAAGAAGCAAAATTATGCCAAAGCATTAGACATAGCTACAACAGCATATTTGGATAACTTTGAATATGTAGAACCACCATTGCTGAAGGTTAACAAAGTACTAAAACAAGATACAGAATTTATGATGCGAGGAGATTTAAGAATGTCATTACAGAATCACGCTCCGCTAGCAGATATCCAGAAGTTAGTTAAGGAAATAAACATTAATCTAGATCAGGCAGATAAGTTGTTATCCAAGTCTTAGTAATGACGAATTTCGCCATTTCTCTGCCAGAAAAGTAGAGAGCGACTATATTTGTTAAATTGCTTTTGTTTTTTTGTACATTTTACTGCTTTTCAAAATACTTTCCAACGTTTTGTGATATAATCTGCTCCATGAACCTGAGGTATACCTTGCAATTAACTTTCAAAACCAGTAATAGTCCTTCTTTTATCTTTGGATTTGATTCTCTATCGTATAGTTTAGCCGATTTCAGTCTTGAAGATGTCTCCTATTAGAAATTTTCTACATGGTCGCGTCTCCGAAGTTGCTCTCCAGGGCC
>JBAVTY010000524.1:0-4292 GCA_049696495.1 Candidatus Nitrosopolaris sp. | reverse complement strand
GATTGGCCATAGGTCTCACGTTAGGCTTAAATGTAATTTTTGGTGGATCTGTTACAGGGGGCTCCCTAAATCCTGCACGTTCATTTGGACCTGCCTTGATTATGGGTAACTTTTCCTATAATTGGATCTATTGGGTAGCACCAATAATGGGTGGATTAATTGCAGCCGGAATTTATAAAGGACTACACAAAGATGCAGACCGTCCATTAGCTGATGATGAGACACTAAAATCGCAAAGTCAAGTCAACTAACTGTAATGCTGGAAATATGTCTGTGCTAAGATAACAAGCGAATATCGAAAGATGGAAGCGCAGCGGACCTATGGATGAAGTTAGATGGCAGATGTTTCCGCGTATATGGATTTTCCAAATTACCAGCACATTGGCATGGGTATTAACCATATCTCAATACATAGAGGACAATGACATAAGATTGTTGACCGTTCTAAAGCCTCCCGAAGATGCGGGATGTGTACCTCGCCATCTTTATCATTAGGAAGAGCGGATATATATGCTGCGTACCCAACACATCTTCTGGAGCCTAACGGTGGAAGACTATCATTAGAAGATTTAGACAGACACAAATATAGAAATATTCTCCAGCTCAACGAGAATTTGATAATTTCCCGGAACAGTGGCAGTCTTTATGAGTGCTGCGGGTACAGAACTCTATAGTAAGTACGATAATAATGATTTTTGGATCTAAAGAGTATCGATATTGACAGGATTGCCTGTTTTCATTCCTCTTTTTGCGTTTCTGTTCTACATGGATAATAAACTGAAGTATAGAGATTCTACAAGTGGAAAGGCAAATCATACATTTCGCAACTTGTTAATCAAAAAGCTGCTCGCTCTATATTCTATTTCTAACACAGTAAACATTGTGGCAAGGTTTATCATAATATATGAACTACTGTAACTAGCAATCGAACCATACGAAGCATCAATGATATCCTCATTATGCGCTTCAGGTTTATCTTATTTTGTAATGAATTTAGCTTCTAAGTCTTTTAGACTCTTCAAGTCAAAATAGGACAATAAACAGAACGTATGAATCATCTTCGTGTTCACGGAGTAATGACACTATTAAGGCACTTGAACGTATGAATTTGGCTGTTCAACGATTATCAACCACCGGGAATTCGACTTTAATTCAGGAAGTAAAGATGTTCTTAGAAGATGCTATCCAATCATTGCAACAAAATCTGAAACTTGCTGAACAACTATTGGGTGCACAAAGTGAAATAAACGCATGGTTAAACAGCGTTGACGTAGCGTATTAGATATAAGGTATGCCAATAGTGGGCTAAGTGATTGCTCTATGGATTTGGTCACTTCATTTAGAAGATCTCTAAGAACATCTTCATCATTCTTGTTGACATCCAGCTCCGTGTTATAATATTTCATCCATGAATAAGTATGCCGCAGATCCTCAAATGTTTCAAAAGAAAGTACTGAATGTCTACCTGTCAAAATTATTGCATTCATATCAGTGAAGAAAGGCTTGTAATCTTTATATTGATGCGATTCCTATATAAATCGTACTTTGTTCTCTAAATCATTAATTATGAAATTAATAGTCTTTTTCTTTGTTTCTGTTTCTTTGCGTCGACGTGCTTTTTCCTCAAGCCATCTTTCGAGGTAAATTGAGCCAGCAATAATCGCAGCTAGCAAGGTATTTTCGACGACCACCTGGTCTAATACTATTGTCAATGCTGTTCCCTTACTGGAAATATTACTCCCGTATGTAGCTTATTGTGGGAGATCTATTAGATGTAATTATCTTTTTTTATGTGACTCTGTTTTTCTATCAACACTTTTCTCTGCTCTCAAATATAATTAAGACCTTGAAGCAATTTTCCTTTAGATACGTTGTTATGTGGTTTTATTCTTAGAACGCGATCGCAACAAGGACATCTCATACCTACCCATTCCAGAAATATCTCACATTCTACACAACGCTTAAAGCCTTGGTTGTAATAACATGCTGTATCCTTTGTTCTGCGAGCTTTGTATGATGCGCAGATGTCTTTGCAGAACTTTTTCAACCTTTGTTTGATCCGCTGACCTTTTCCTTTTTCTTATATGCTGCTGAGGATCTTGATTTTGAACCATCTTTTGCTAATGACTTTAATATTCTTGGCGTAAGTAACCATCTTAATTCACCACTTATATTTGGAGTCAATGAAATTACTCTTATCTTAGCCAACCCAGCTTTCTTCAGATTTATTTGGCCTAGTTGATTTACTCTTTTTTGAAATATCATGTCATATATTATGTTAGTGAGATATGGCTGATGTCCAACCATCAGTATAGTTGATTCTCTTTTATATTGATTTAATCTATTATATAGCTTCGATCGATTGCCTTCGGGAACTAATTCGTTCCAAATTGATATTCTCTTTTCCATAGTCAAAACTTTGGCAATTATCTTTGCAGTTTGTATTGCACGTTTTAGAGGACTTGTTATAATAGCGTCAAATTTGAGATTTAGGTCTTTAATTGATCTAGCTAAAACTGCTATCTCTTCTCTGCCAGCTATTGTAAGTGGTACATCGCCAGAATCCTGACCAGCAGCAACAGATCTTCTTCTCCCTGCGTCACCATGTCTTAATAAATACAACTCCAAATCAAATAGTACCTGCTTCTGTTTCTCTGGGTAGTTACTTCTTGGATTTCTTGCCTTTCTTCTTACTCTTTTTCTTTGACTTTATATTTGCAAGGACATTGTCAAAGGCATTTCCAATCTTTATTAGACGTGTCTCTAGCTGTGCTACTTGGGTTTGTATTTGTTTGATTGATTCTCTACTTTGTATCTTATCAGGATGAGTCTGACTGATCTGTTTAATGTCCTTGTTCATAGTCTGTAGTTGGTGTACTATTCTCACATTTTGTTCAAGTATTTCCTTAATTTGCGATGGTAATTTTTTTATTAATGCTAATTCAGTCCTTGTGAGTTTCAATTCTGACTGCTCTTGTGATGGTGAGTTCTGCTGTTCATCATACATCACGCGCTTTGTAGGCAGTCCACTCTCAGAGGAAGCGTTCGACATAAACAAATTATATAACATACTAATATATATTTCTTATATTATATATAGAATATATCGCGTAGACTTAAATGTTACGTCAATTTCCTGGACGTAAATCCCTTACCAAAGCTTTTTCATCGAAGGCATATTAGGTGACCACACGCAAAGAGTTAGAGAGGGACCAATGCTAGAACTATGAAAATTATCACTCATTGCATAATATTGGGCATAGTTCCATAACGCTGTCACGGTATTACCATCAAAATATCCCATTACTAATTTAGGGTCACAATGTTGGATTGATAATGCAGAGTTCTGAACGAACTTGATGTAGTCAATAAAATCTAAACCCAAGATAAAACCATTACTCTCCTAAAGGACTCTTTTGAAGAGGAAGTTCCTTCTTGCCTTACAACTGAAGCACTAAAGGCGCACTACAGCAATCCGTGAAAGGTGGTTTAATGAAAACTTCATTTTCTTTAATACAAGGAAGCCCCCCATATATCTTATGATAAACAGCTTGAAGTGAATAATCTAAACTCCTTTGGAGGAAGCGCAAATCACGTACAGGGATCAGTTACACTTCCACTGACTACTATACAACAAATAGGAAATTTCATCTCTGAACTTGAAGAATGGAGCAGCTGTAGATGAACGTATACCGGATATTATTTTGAGTTTGGTGACCAAGAACAAATCGTTCCATGTGTTGGACCAGAGCAGTATTGCGAAGGCTACATAGGGGATATTTCAGCCTGCTTACTAGCCATTTCAGCCTCAATTCTCCACTCGGGAATTCGTTCAGATCCCTTAGTTGGCATATATGTTGCAGTTTATGGCACTCACGGAACGGAAGGTATCTGTAATCCAGTCGAAGGATGAAGGAATAACTTGTTTGCATGAGCTATTGGGTCAAAATCAAACATGTTCGCAAGTGAACCAGCCTTGCTATCAAATGATTGATCACCAATTCTTCCCAGAGACCAATTGTCTTCGATAAAGCGGACGATAGAAGACTCGTCGGTTATACTATGATCTATGAAATTTGTTTTAGAGTATGGCGAGATTACTAAAAGAGGTAAACGAGGACCATAGCCGCATCGATCTTGATAGCTAAGTCAAGTGTCATAGCAAATGTCATTTTAGCACGTGTTCCTGATATAACCAAAAATATGTGGGTCGTTAAATAAGACTGAAAGGATAATCTCTTTATCTTCGCTGGTTATGCTGGATTTCAAACCACCAGGCTTCTTCAACTTTA
>JBAVTY010000523.1:0-1913 GCA_049696495.1 Candidatus Nitrosopolaris sp. | reverse complement strand
GACTTCTTTCATTTATACATACTATATTATATATATTTTATATACATGAAGCGTCGATAATCTGAGTCCATCGGTTATGGGGTGCTTGTATAATTCGATATCACATATCGTGTCACATTCCGTCCTGTTTGGACATTGGAATCTGTTATGCACATACGTTTCACCACATTGTGAATAAGACTATTGCATACCTTATTCGCTACGCAATTTACCAAATACCCTTCTCAAACACAATTGGTGTATGTGTTATATTTTTAGTTGGTGTTTCAAAGTAGAAACCAAAAAGTGCTCCAGTCACAGTTAAGAGGAACTAGAAAACACAACTAGTACAAATTACAGCACACAAAAATAATCGAATATCCATGGAATCGTTAAACTTATTCATTATTTGTTATCTTGAAAGTTGATTATTTAAATTTTGCACGGTTTAAGTCAATAGCCTAAAATCGACTCACTTTGACGGAGGATTAGAATTTAATGTGATTATATCCACTGTCGATACGAGAGTATTAAAAATGGATACAAACTCATCCGATAAGAGTACTCGACGAAATTCTAGGTTCTTACTATAATATACATGTAATAGTACAATTACGCAACAAGCATAGTAGTGACTGCTATTAATAAGAACCCATTTTGAGATCGAAAAGCGTCATGGTAGTATTAACAGTTTTGACGTTGCTCAGTTCAACGGCTGCGACCACAACCATTACATCTAATATGGCACTCGCAGATATCCCTCAAAAATTGGTTGAAGAAAAATTTTGTGTTTCATGTGATGCCATATCACATGTCTTTAGTTTTCAACAACAACCACGATATGCCACTGGATCTGCATTTGCTGGTGGTTTGCCGGCGACAATGGGTTATGCTGATAAGAAAGGTTCTGATTCGTCATCTTCGGCAAATCCGTCATTATCAACTACATCGACAGCCAATGTTCCTCATAGAAAGACTAGCAGTCCATCCGCTAGCCGAGCCAATATTGATAATCCTGATGCGAGTGCTCATACAACTGTTACTAAGCGTAACGTCGGTACACCAACTAGTATCGTTCCATCGACAACAAGCATGTCTCAGCAAGTGACGATAAAAAACTGGCCTTCCTTTACACAACAACAGCAACAGGATCAAAGAGTGTTAGTGGCATCACAAAATCCAGTAAGACCTTTAGTAGGTCTGATAGCTTGCAAATCTACAGAACCGTTAGAGAATGGTGATTGCATTCCACAATCTCCAACATGCGTACTCGTTAATGCTTCACAAAACGGCAATTGTCGCCCACTACCATCGTGTTATAGACATGGTTCTTTGTGTAATTGATCCAAAATAGAACTGATTCAGTTGTTTGTAAGAAGCACATTTCATCGGAAGAGCCTTTGTTACAGCATTTAGATACTATTTGTTATTTGCTGACTTTAGCAGATCATTGTATAATGATCTCAATGAAGACATGAGTATTTATACCTTATATCTCAGCAAGCGTAGGGAAACATCACATCATCTAGACTTATAGGTCTACTCAGGATCTGCCGGCACTCGTAAAATTGTGGATCTTATATCCTCTTTTTACAAATCCTATGTTCCAATATTTTAGTGCCTCCCTTAAACTATACATTATTTGATAGGAATTAATTAACGACTATAGATTCTTTTTTGGTGAAATATTATCTTCAATTTGGGAAATATATGTAAGTTGTAAACCGGATACGGATATATTATGAGTTTTGATTTCGTTCGGACTAAGAATATCCTCCAGAATGGATTCGCTATTTGTAATATTCTGTAAATTAGTTGAGGCTGGGGCATTATTTATGTCTCCATTTTTAAATTAATTTTCTGTTTGATTAGCTCCCTAGCATGTGTTTTATCGCTTTTGGTTGTTTGTTACCTGTTATACAATTGTAGTAGAC
>JBAVTY010000522.1:0-3298 GCA_049696495.1 Candidatus Nitrosopolaris sp. | reverse complement strand
TTAACTTTACTTTACCAGCCCTCTCCTCTCACCTACGCATACTAAAAGAAGCAGACTTGATAACAGAACACAAAGAAGGAAAAAACAGGTTTTATTCTTTGAATAGAGCTAAAGCGTTAGAGCTAGTGGAGTTTTTCGAGGATATGTATGATTATAGTTTGAAGTCGTTGAAGGAATATGTTGAAAACAAAGAGGCGAAGAAGAAATAAAGGTTAAAGGTTTAGAAGATCACAAGATTGTTCAAGAGAACCAATGGATCGAGTCTAGTGATTAAAAAGAGGATTACAATAGATTATACTAAACGTCGTGATGACAGGACGTCCTTTGGACATGAATCATCAAATTCTACGTGTTTTAGTTGGTCTTCCTTCAGTCCAAAATGGGGATTTGTCAATAAAATAACATTTACACCCTTGGTGAAACATTCATTTTTAGCCTCGACAAGGAAGAATAATGTTTTTCTTTGAGTAGTGCAACATATTCTTGATGTACAAGGATCCTGTTTGTAACATGATGGTTGATGAGAACAAGACAGAACATATCTCCCAAGTCGGAGGAAGGAACGTTTACTTATGCTCTGCTGCTTGCAAGAGTGAGTTTGAGAAAAATTCCGCCAAATACGGTTATTAATATACGTAAATATGCATTGATTCATTCTCAGAAAAAAGTATTCTGGAAGTCTTTGCTAAAGTTCTGTATTTAGATAAGGAATTAAATAGGTTGAACAGAGAGTGTCCATACGCGAGCGCGTTGTGAGTTAGTTAGTTTCAGGTTTTTGATAATAATTAGGATCGCCCGTGCATGCGAAATTTGAATTTTATTTAATTTCGTGCTGCCAAATTCGATCATTTTTCATCTAACTCGACGAGAGGAACCAGGGTATAGGTGAATTTTTGGCGTTCCATTCAGCGGTACATGAGAAAGATACCACCTGATACTGCAGCCTACAAAGTTGTGGAGGACATACGGGATTACTCAACCCCCCCACCCTCTTCCATTCGGTTTTGGCCGCGTATGCCGCGTCGAAGTGGAGTTGCTGCGTATTCATCGTGAGTAGCGTGAACCAGGTGTTGTCCACGTCAAGAATGGTGCGGCCGGGGCGATGCTCGAACACATTGCCGGGCTCGAAATCTTCATAGTAGAGTCCCGCAATCTCGCGATACCGGCGTTCACCGACCTCTTTATAGCCTGGCAGAAGTGGTTTCATCATCGTCCCCTTTTAAGGTGATTGACTGCCTGACAACGCCTCACCGGCAGCGATGAGCTAGTGGTTCGTATAGGATTGGCTACAAATACCAGCCGCGCAGAGTGGCTGAGTAATATTCGTAAAGCTCATTAACATATCGTTGCTCGAAGGTGATTTGTATGTAGTTGTTGGCGCGTGTGTTTGTATTTGTTCTTTGCTTACCGGAGGAGCATTAACTTGATTGCCTACAGGATTATTCCCATTTCCATTATTTTGATCACTTACCGGAGGAGCATTAACTTGATTGCCTACAAGATTATTCCCATTTCCATTATTTTGATCACTTACCGGAGGACCACCAAGCCCATAAGTCTGATAGCCTCCAATATTCGTTGGCATATCTTCAATACTTTTGTGGCCATGATGATGTCTTGTAGCGTATACTGAAGCCGTCAGTATGGTTGATGTTAAGAGGACTAGTGCTACAGTAGCTGCTGCTATTGTGACACAGATCGTCGATGTTCTTGTGATTCTATACATGTGTTGACCTCTAGCGATATCCTTTATACGGCCTTGGTTAAACTTCCTTATGATTAAGTTTTATCTATTCTCTATGGGTTTTTTGTGAATAGCTTTTATATGAAATGACATAATTCCAGTTGATTTTCTTCAGTCAGGACTATCGAGAGTGATGAAATGATCTGTGGCCAAATGGACATGGAGGTGCCCCTATGCCCTAGGCTTGACGCATACATTACCATAGAAGAATTACATCAATCATCTTTTTCAGACCACAAGAGTAATGCTAACTTCTGTTATCAATAGGTGTTTCACCGTTCACTTTACCATTCCGACGTCGAGTTGGTAGGTTCCTCAACATCTTGTACTTGGGTTCGACAGCACGCCATCCCATAATAGGGGTGCAATGTGTCTAAAAAAGAGTTTGAGAAAGTAACATCCGACAATAGTTCTCTTATCCATCCAACATTGCTCCACTTCGGTGTAGAGACCCGGCACCTCGAAAGAATGATTGATTGGTACGCCAAGGTGGTCGGTATGGTGACGATTTACTCGACATCGAATATACGTGGGTCGGAAGATGGTATGTCTGCTGCTTTTGTCTCTAATGACAAAGCCAATCACCGCATGGCGATAATCTCGTTACCTCAGCTGCAAGAAGATAGTGACAAAAAAACGCACGTGAAACTCCAACATGTGGCCTTCGAGTATTCCGCGATCGACCATCTACTGAATTCCTATACACGTATCAAAGAGATTGGGATCAAACCGGTCGTGACGACAGATCACGGGCCCACTATCGCTTTCTACTACAAGGATCCCGATGGCAACAGCGTTGAGCTGTTTGTCGACAACTTCGGTAACTGGGACAACTCAAGAGAGTTTGTCAAGTCGTCGCCGGATTTCCACAAGAACCCGATGGGCACCTTTGTCGATGCTGACAAGCTAGTTGCGGCCCGCCAGGCCGGAATGTCTTTTGCAGAGCTCCACCGACGTGCCTATGCCGGTGAGTTTCCGCCGTCTCGCCCCATGGACCTGAACGATTTGATTTAGGTGCGTAGCATGGCACTGCCAGCGTCAGAAATGCATGAAATTATATCGTCATACATCTCCTGTTCAAAAGTAATGTCTCATTGGAGAAGGTGGACCGGTCAATGGACAAGGTAAAGCGAATTTTAGCTAGCTAACATATAAATCGATTGACAATTTATTATACATTATCTGTGCTGGCTTTATAATAATTTGCCCTGTAAGATTTATCTTCAATTCTATGCTCCCGCCTGCCGTCAGAAGGAACACGTATGTATTCTGTTTTCTTCTTGAATGGAGATTATTAATCACCCCCCAAACGCTGCCCATTATACAAATGTATAACCGGACTGGTACGAGGAACCAGAAAGCTAAGAATGATTATACAAACATATAATGAAAATCATGTTAACAGGAGCTTACTTATGAAGAGACGGTCGACACGTCACGTATCAGAGATAACGGTCATTGCAAGTGAATTCGGTAATTCAGCTAAAATCATCGTTCCACGTAGTTGGCTTAGGAAGCGTGTGATTGCGTTCCTTCATTCTGAATTTATCTCAA
>JBAVTY010000521.1:0-5212 GCA_049696495.1 Candidatus Nitrosopolaris sp. | reverse complement strand
GAGAACATAGTCAGTGCAGTTCGTATCAACAACCAGCTGACAGTCAATGCGATAAATGCAGCAGCAGAAAACTTCAGAACCATTAATCGAACAATTGAGTCCATGACAGAATTTAATACTAGCGCCGCAAGGGCTTGGAGTTCATTCCTCACAGTACAGCAACAACAATTCCTCCACAAACAATAATTTTTTTATCTTCATTTTTCTTTCTTTAAATGTGTAACTCATATTCTTTGATCTAACCTAAAATACTGATTCGAGTATGGGATGAAAGCGCTCGCTAACTGGACTAAGGTATTAGAGGCATGTTTCGAAAAATGGATGATATATAATATAGTGTATCAGAGTTCTCTGTTAACGTTTTCTATTACGATTCGAGAAGCATACAATCATACATTGAATTAATTTTAAAAATAGTGAGGGATATGATTTCGCTAACTCACACCTGCAGGTGAATGTCTATTTTCGCTATGCTCCATTCTATTATGAGCATTCAGTGTGTCAATATTATCAAAAATTATTTTGCAAATACTACATCGATGTTGCTTTACGTTTTTGGAAGTTGAAGGAGCTGATGCAGACATAGGGGTCTTACTGATTATATATGGAGTAATTATAGTTAAGTTTTATGTAAATGTGTTCGTTTCATAGGAGCCAAAGGGGTTCAGACAAACAAAATAGTCATCATGTTTTAAATAAATTGATTGGACTGAAGGGTAAGGCCTTTACTTACCTATTAAAACAGTTACCAACACGCGTAGTAGCAAAACTGCTCCCCAGCCAAGTATATCAATTACTAAAGCCGTTATTATATCTTTAGAAAAATAATAATATGGGACATACTCCTGGCTATATTATATCATTCTGAAATATGGCATTAATTTTCAATAAATAAGCATTAACTTATTTGAAATTCGCGTTCAACCACCCAAACCGGGTTGTCCGTTTAGCTCCTAGGAAACGGATTAAAATCACGAGTCGTAGGTTGCAAATCCGTATCGTCGCTAACTGTTTTACAAATGCTCTATCGCTCATATTTTTCCTAGCTGTCCCTAGATGCTGCAGGCCGCTATGAGACGGGTTACATTCATACACATCTCATGATAAATAACATTGCAAATTGGGAGCTCTCAATCTAAAATTAAATAGCCATAACGTTAGGTACAAGTAATATGGAAATAAGGATGCATCAAAACATCTACTATTTATCCATGGTCTTGGTTCTTCATCAGATAGATGGGCAGATATTCCTGAAGCATTATCTAGGTACTACCACTCAATAGCCGTTGATTTAATAGGCTTTGGTGGAAGTGATATGCCTAAACTAGATTACACCATTAATAGATTTAGGGAATTTGTCGTAGACTTTATGCATGCGATTAAAATCGATGACGGTAAGACAACGGTTATTGGTCACTCTTTAGGAGGTTATATTGCAGCAGAATTAGCCATAGAAAACAGCGCTATGATGGAGAATCTGGTGCTAATAGACTCTTCAGGTATGCTTGATAAACCTACTCCGTTATTAGAGAAGTATCTTGATGCTGCAATTAGTGCATCACATGAAAAGGTGAAGGAAGTATTTGAACAATTAGTGGCTCAAAGTTGGAGGGTCTTTCCAATATTGATAGATGTTTTCGTAAAGAGGATTAATATGCCAGGAGCAAAATATGCATTTGAATCAGCCTTTCATAATAGTACAAAAAATCAGATTGGATTAGATAGATTAAAAAAGATTCAGGATATACGAACCTTAATTATATGGGGAAAAAGCGACCTTAGAACATTCGAACCAGTTTAAAGGAACAATTAGAAATGCGTATCTTGAAATAATAGAAGACGCAGGACACGCACCATTTGCTGAGAAGCCAGCTATTGTTTGTGAAATCTTGCGTGAATTCTTGAGTCAAAATTCCGTATGTAAACTTAAGACCCACAACTATTAAGATGATAGGGTTATAGCTGCCTAATGAGAGTAAACACGAAGTCTTTTCGTATCCTTATCTGAAAAGATAATCCTGTTCACCCATCTTAGTCTGCAGTCAGGTCAATAGCCTAGGAGAAATCCACCCATTTGGAATTGTACATTCTTCCGCGAGTGAAGATCGTTATGAATTGAAATCCTGATACGACGAAATGTGATCTGTAAAGGTGTTCTGGTCAGATTT
Organism: Candidatus Nitrosopolaris sp.; assembly: GCA_049696495.1. Taxonomy (GTDB): domain Archaea; phylum Thermoproteota; class Nitrososphaeria; order Nitrososphaerales; family Nitrososphaeraceae; genus Nitrosopolaris. The sequence continues at coordinate 3,044 of JBAVTY010000521.1, read as the reverse complement.
TACTAATATATTACATATATATGGATTGATAGTTAATGGCATGAGGTGTGACGAATTATGAGTAAAACTACCAGAGCAATTAGTGAACCAGTAGTTAAGATTCTTAAGAAAAAGACTTTTGCATTTTTGGGAACAGTGATGAAGGATGGATCACCTCATGTTACTCCTACCTGGATAGATATGAAGGACAATATTATTCTGGTAAACACTGCAGAAGGTAGAATAAAACAAAAAAATATTTCTAGAGATCCTAGAGTTTCTATTTCATTTGTAGATGATGAAAATCCATACAGTATGGTAACAATAAAAGGACGTGTCAAAGAGCAAACCTTAGATGGAGCTGATGAGCACATTGACACACTTGCAAAGAAGTACCTTAATATTGATAGGTATCCTGGACATTCCAGACAAATCAAAAGGGTAATTCCAGAGAGTGTCTTCTATCTAGCTCCAAGGTATGAGCAATATCTGAAGAGAAAAGAATAGTTTCTTACGGTATGATCCTTCATTATACAGGAGGTACCATTCCCATATGCTAATATTTATTTAGAAGACGTCACATGTCGGAAATTAAATAATAGGATTGAAGGAACGCAGAAAGAAAGTAATTTCCAAACAGATGGTAAAAGCATCTTTATAGAGTGTTATGCAGACATCTCTAATTCCATTACGGGCTTTCTGCAAAGCGCAACGGCAAAATATTATCTGGACGCAGACTGACTTTCCGACATGAGTCTCAGGCCATTGGCAAGGATGCGCCCCGCTTGACGTCTTTCTATTGTTTGAGCTATCTCCGCGAGTGCCCGAAAATCTTCAAAAGATTATGGGATAGGCGTCAGATAAAAAATTGTTCAGTTCCTCGGATTTCAGTAACAGACTATGTAGTCGTCCCCAAAACATGATATACTCTAAATTGTGAACCTCTTTATCTTTCCTGTTTCAATTATTCGTAACACTTGTCTATTTATTTCATCCAAGTTCATTCCGAAGTAAAGTCCCTTGGCTTGTGATAGCTTCTTCATCGCTCTACTCAGTATGGCAATGCAAATGCTTGATTCATCTTTCTCTTCATGAACGAATGCCGCTGCGATCAAAATGATTCCATTCAATAGATCCTTCTCCTCATCATGCGCCTCCTTCCATATAGGTTCAAGAACTTCATGAGTCCCCCAGTACCTTTCATTATTGAATAAGTCCCTTGCTTTTCGCATCGCTTCGTGCTTCTCCATTCGTTTTTCGCCCAGAAGTTCGTATTCCGAAACCGGTGAAATAGTGCTAAATCGACGAAGAATCTCCTCTATATCGCTCCTTTCAGGAACGCTGGTGTCAAACTCAACGTGTCTAGTTGCAACACGAGTATCGCGGACAATGACGCCAATATCGGATACTAAGCTTCTGGCTCTGTTGAGTAACCAATTAGCCTGTCTAGGAATATAATTCTGATTCTTTAAATGTATAATGTACCTTTTCATAATATACAAAATCGTAAAGACAGAGCACTCACTTAAACCCTGTATACTCGCTCGTTTATACTCTCGCTTATTAATGTCATGTAAGCAATTCAATAGCAGATTGCTTGCAATTGAGTGAATCAGATCACAGTATAAGGTTCAATCTCCATCTTCGAACGGTGTAGAGAAACCAACTTCGAATTCGTTTTCTAATATTGGATTTGTTGATTAGCAAGTCCACATCAGTGCAAAGACTCTTCTAGTATCTACTACAGTTTCAAAAACGCTACCGCTACAATCACATCCAATACGAACCTTTAGCGATGTTGGATGGTAGTCGTGGTACGAAACTCAATGAAAATAGGAATCAAAACTGTATAGTTAGGCCAGAAAGTTAGAACTGACAGAACACTTTTGTAAGGACAAACGTGAAACTTCCTCGTAACTATCTATATCTGTACCCACTGTTTAGATCGATGAGTTTTCTAAGCGGATGTCGCGTGCTAATGTGGCTTACCAATCGCAAAGTAATTAATAAATATCACTTGGCTTAAGTTACTATAGTGATATATTTGAGCAAGTGAGTCGAATGAATTCTCTTCAAATGCTCAGGGTTCATATTGCTCCAGTTGGTTTTGAACTGGATAGAATAGTTTTACCTGCCATCAGAATGAAAGCAGACATAGTATGGCTCTCCATAAGAGAAAAGAACACCACTGCCAAGATATCTCATATTCCTATTAGGCATAGGGTCCCATATACAAAGATACTCCTAAAAATAAGAGCTGAAGTGATGATTACTATCTTAACAATCACAATATGATTATGAATCTATTTTATAGTAAATTGATTAAGAGTGTCTATAAGGCTGTTGATATGATGAGATTCAATGATCATACAGCGAACCACACTACCAGCTATCATCGGCATAGTCGCAGCGTTAACATTTGTAATTACAAGCACAGTCACACCAACATATGCAATAAAAAATTTCTTCAATTGCATGACTGACATAGTTAACGAACATGGAAAGCTGACTATAAACGATGTCAATATGTGTTTACACAAGGAATACAGTGTATATCGCAATGCCCCATATCCTACCCACAGCCATTCAAGCTGGGCTGGCTGGTAGTAGTACATCTAGGATAACCATTTGAGTATGCCAGGCGTTTGCATTTCGTGCTATATATCATGAGATATCGTAAGCCTGTAAGGACGGTTTTGTGCCAACACAGTTACGTCCCTTAACGAACCGAACCTTTCAGAACCGTTTCTTAGCAGTGCGAATATGATTTTTTGCAATTCTACCAGAACTCCCTTAATTAATTATTGGGTTTGAGCCAATTAGAAAAGACATCTTACCTGCGACCCTCAGGTAGTAGTACCGACAATATTGGTTAGCTGAGTAAGCAGGAATACCAAAACACTTACTACGGATGAATATTTTCAAAACTATTGGGATTGGGATTGTTATTCAAAACTATTGGAGATACTTAAGAGTTATGTAACCGATTGCATTACTCCTATCTGTAAGATGTCAGTTATCCTTCTCCCATGAGTAGCATTGTAATTCTCAGTCCATTCCTGTAC
>JBAVTY010000520.1:0-3669 GCA_049696495.1 Candidatus Nitrosopolaris sp. | reverse complement strand
ACATTAGGCCAGCCCTTCCCTTTGGATCGATGGGTCTATGGCACTCTTCCGCCATATCCACCGATTAGTGTTTGGTAATACATGTAAGTCGTGTCAGGAACAACCATCTCCTCTTCCTGACTAAGGGCAAGACCTATACGAGGGAGAGCAACTGGGCCGTTACGGCCGTGGTCTATTATTCAGAAAACATTCGTTAAATAGAAGGCTAGCTATTCCTGCAGTGCTTTGTGAACAAATGAGATTGCGATTGATCCTTCACCTACTGCGGATGCAACACGCTTGACACTGCCGCCTCGTACATCACCCACCGCAAAAACACCTGGCAAACTGGTTTCAAGCAAATATGGCGCTAAGATTATCGGGGGACAGATCAATGCCTGTCTTTATGAAACCTTTATCGTCGAGCGCGACGCAGCCATCAAGCCAACTGGTGTTTGGATCGGCACCAGTCATGACGAATATGTGTCTGATCTTATGTTCTTGAGTCTGTCCCGTTTGATTGTTGTACCAGCGAACGAATTCTAGATGATCCCCGCCGTCGACCCCTACGATCTCTGTATACGGCCGCAACACTATCGTAGCAGTTTCTTCGATCCGACGAATCAGGTAGCGCGACATGCTCTCGGCTAAACCCGATGACCTGACGAGCATGTGCACGAGCTTCGTAGTTTGGCTGGCGGTCAGCCAGAAACACGGCTGCCTGACCGGCTGAGTTTCCTCCACCAACCACAATCACCTCTTCACCGCCACATAACTGTGCTTCCACAAAAGTCGCACCGTAATATACGCCCGCACCTTCAAAGCGCGACAAGTTTTTGCATGGAGGCCTTCGATACTCAGCCCCGGTTGCAATCACGATAATACGTGCAGGAATTCGAGCTCCATTGTCAACTTCAATGACATAAGGTTTGCGGTCGCGGATGAGTTGTGTGGCCTTGGTAATGAGCATATGTGCACCGGGTCACATCAAAAGACCTGTGTATTTGGTACAATTACTATCGGCGGTAAGCAATTTTTCCGTCAGTATGATGTCTTCGACCAGTATGCATTTCTAAAGTACCTGAAGGAATTGCAGAGGAAGTTTAGAAAACTAATACTGTTTTTAGACAGAGCAGCTCAACATCGGAGCTCAATCATGATAAGAAAGCATTTGGAAGAAAATAAAGATGTCATTAGAGTTGAGTATTTACCCAAAGGTTCACCTGGAAATAATGCTGTTGAAGAATGCTGGAGACAAGGAAAAGATGATCTTTTGATATCGAAATACTATCCTAAATTCCCCAATCTAAAGTATGCTATAGCCAATTACTATAGAACAAAACGTTTCAAACTAGACATAACCAAATATCTGTTGAGGAATGACAGTTAGCGAATTAATGTTATTAAGTATAGTTCGCCCACACTTTCTTTTTTGCTTGTAGAAAATGTAAAAGCTATTTCTAATCTACAAATGTTTTGATCAACATAATAGACCAATTTCGTGTCATAACTATGAGGCATTGGGAGACTTCATATTCAATGAGCCTGATATTTTGTAGAGCAGATAGACATTACTAGTGTTGCCAAGTGTTTATATAATACGGACTCTATATATATAGTACCGACGTATTTCCAAGCGGCGAAAATCTCTAGGATTCTAGAGTCTCATATGTCCACCTTGGACTTTAACACGCAATCTCAGGAGAAATTACTGTATTGGCTTTTTATGGAAGACTATGCTAGACTAGTGTTTATACCCTTGAAGCATAAACTCATAAATCCTGTAACACTGCACCATAGTTGATTGATTTGGCTCTATTTGTACCACGGAAGATAGCTACGGTTACAAAGCCTACACCAAATAGCAATGAAAAGTTTTATGAGTTACCCAAACCTAGTGGAAAGCCGCCATATCATCTGGCGCTCAACTCTATAATCCCGGTACAGGATGCCGGAGGTATAGAGTTTCATATTGTTGGTGATACGGGAGACACAAAAACGTCTCAAGCCCAACATATGGTTGAAGCTGCTATGGAAGCAGATTTTGATAAAAACAAGATTTCATTTCTATATCATGTTGGAGATGTGATATACAAATTTGGTGAGGCTAGTGAGTATTATTCCCAGTTTTATGAGTCCTACGCACATTATCCGGCACCCATTTTCGCAATCCCGGGTAATAAGGATGGAGACGTACGTACTGGTTCTAACGTCCCATCTTTAGCGGCCTTTGTCAATAACTTTTGTGCAACCAGACAGCAGGTAACGCCTGATGCCCTTGAGATCAACAGAGACGCCATGATACAGCCAAATGTATACTGGACATTGGACGCTCCATTTGTAACCATTATAGGACTTTACTCAAACGTTCCAGATGGTGGCGTCATAAAGCCAGATCAGTTCCAGTGGTTTGTCAAAGAGTTAGTATCTGCATCTCCGGACAAGGCTTTGATCATTGCAGTTCATCATGCGCCGTTCTCGGCTGACGATGAACATAGCGGTAGTGATACCATTCTCCAGGTGCTCGACAAAGCATTTGAGGAGTCAAAACGTCTACCGAATATTGTTGTGTCAGGACATGTTCACAATTACCAAAGGTTTACTCGCAAATTAGACAAACACCAGATACCATATATTGTATTAGGCAATGGCGGCCATTGGAAGCTTCACCATATGCAACGACATAACGGAGCCCAGATTAAGACACCGTTCAAGTTACAGGATAGAGATGATGCTGTGCTGGGTAAATATTGTGACGATAAGTATGGTTTCATGCGTCTCCATGTAACTCCACATAAACTTGTAGGTAAATTCTACTGTACAGCATTACCACATCAGCCTGTCAAGAAAATAGATGAGTTTAGACTTGATCTACAAAAGCACAGGCTAGATACGAGATGATTTCCTATACCATTGCCTTTTTAATCCGCTTGCAATAGTGGTCGATCATATCAAAACGGTCACCTTGCCTGGCGCATCTTTCACAAGCCCAACGGTCACCTCCGGGACTGATACGATAAATCTTCGCATCATTTCTGGGTGCTTGCGTAGGTGTATCCTTGTCAATATGATTACTATCTAATGTTGTTTGTTGGTTTATCAAAGCTATCACAATAGAAACTAGCCGAGTTATAGCTTTTGCGTTATTAATATTTTGCGCAAAGTTATTAATCGCGCATGGTACCACATCCTTATAGCTTTCGCGCTACCCAACATACTATTATGAGTGATAGGATGACAAGTAACAATGTAGTATTATTATTGGGCTCAACCGCTGTTGGCTATGTTTTAACAGAAGTCCTAATCGAGAGCAACAAGCATCACGACTTTGCATCTTCACATCCAGCTTCTGGCCATACACATCCACTCTGCAAAGAGGGTGTTGTGCCCATCTTTGATCCGACTCTAGCTAAAGAATATCCTTGTCTCCATTTACGTTACCACTCGTTCATTCATGGAGATGTGCATTGGCAAAACTGAGAAATGCTATTATTTAATAAGTAACCTTTACTATAGGCGTAGCTTTAGCAATATACTTGGAAGAGTACATCATCCTCAAACTACTGGCAAGATAGAAAGATTCTACGAGACATTCCAATCAAAAATAGAGCATTTCAATTCTATGGAGCAATTTGTAATATGGTATAATACAAAGAGACCGCATATGTCATTGAATTGGGACCAGTTAGA
>JBAVTY010000519.1:0-3636 GCA_049696495.1 Candidatus Nitrosopolaris sp. | reverse complement strand
CCAAACTTAAAGACGGAATCGTTACAATATTTGTAGCAGGTTCAACTGCAGCTGTTACCACTATTGAATATGAACCGGGGCTTAGGATTGATTTTCCCAAAATGCTGTCTAGAATTGCACCAAAAGACTTAGACTATGAACACGATAAAACATGGCATGATGGAAACGGACATTCGCATGTTCGTGCATCTCTAGTGGGTCCCAGCTTAACTATTCCATTTAAAGATAACAACTTAATGCTAGGCACATGGCAACAAATAGTCTTGATGGAAATGGATACTGGAAAGAGAGAACGCAAGATCATATTGCAAATAATAGGGGAATAATATGGATTGATACTGTGCTCATTCCATGTCTTCGCTACGTGTGGTTATTGCCTATCCGTCAGTCTTTCTTTTCCCTTTCTATTAGTTGGTGAAGCTCTTAGTGTCATTCTGCAACATGGACAAAATCTTCCGTCATTCCCTTCCAGAATAACCTGTACAAGATATCAGCTATTAGTGGAATTCTGGCATGTATGTTGTATGGCAAAGGAACTCCATATTATGCGCATATAAGGTATAATGATACAAATAAAAGTGAAAATGGTGATGAGACTGTAACCACAATTGAAGAACTTCCTGTTTATTTGCTCGGTACGACCGTCCTCTTCACTGTCATAATTATCAGATCCGGTTAGGGCGTAATATTCGCAGTTGTCAGCCCCTAAAAGGTAGTACGGAAGCAGAAGGTGTTACAACTCGCAAGCATTCCAGAGCTCGTACGCGTAATCCTGGATGAATCACTTCTAAAATAGGAAAAGTAGCAGCACACACCCCCTAGGGTGTCTTTTTCGCTGTTTTTCCCACTTTTTCCTCGTTTTTTCCTTTTCTTTTCAAATACAGATACCCCCTAGGGTGTGTGTGTTTGACTAAACAGATACTCGGAGCTAGCGATAATAACAAAAGTCCAAGTCCAGTTAGAAAAATAATGATGCGCATTTAATATACCTCCGAATTAGAGTCTGAGCTTTGGTCACACGATGCTCCTAGTTGGAGATAGATCGTTCATGAAAGGATTTTTCTCCTTATTAATTAATGCATTAACATAATGTGGGCCCTATAGCCAATTTAGTATAGTTTTCATATGTAACGTCCTTTAGCCTGCTACTGATCTCACGAGCCAATTCCACTCCATCCACAACGGCCTCAAGGTCATCACCTATATTTCAAAAACAAGATGGAAACGAAACGAGTATATCCCAATCTATGTGATCCAAGAGATTGAATCGCCTTCAGACAGTGCATAAATAAGCCCAAAATATAACCGCCAATTTATAAAGTATAATTGGTGGATCATACTCCATATTCTAGAGAACGGTTCAATCCAGATCGAGTTGGTTCAATCCATCTTTTTATGTGACACTGACGTAGAGATTCATATGGCATTATATCTGGTCAGAGCCAGACCAAGAAAGGATCTTTTAGTAAATCTCCATGGGGAATTGATCTCTGGTAAGATATCAAGAATGAGACCATTTGGACAGGCTCTTCAATATGCCCTTGAAATTGCGAGGATCGATACTGATAACACTGACTTTGCATTATGGATAGAGGAAGATTATTGTTCGCCGCCATTAGCCATGGAAAGAGAGAATGTACTAGACCGATACTTTAACGATATCAAGGTGGAGCACATTAAATCAGAAGAAGAAGGGTGGAATATGATAGATGACAAGCCACAGCTTTGGAGTAAAAAGTAATAATATATGTCAATAGCGTATGCGGCGGCAACAAATCATCGTCTAAACCTCTTTTTGGTGTCATAGACCTATGTACTTCGTGACCCTATAGTTAACAGCCTTTCTTATGGCCCGATAAGTTAACAGCCATAATAATCCTTCTCTGTAAGTTGATATTCTAACTATCCTTCAAGCCGTCCGGCTTTGCATCACCTAGGGAGCATAGTCTATCTTCTTAGAGCTTCTAATGGAGAAAGACGTGATGCTTTCCAAGCTGGCATTATCCCAGCTCCCAGACTTAATAGTAGCGAAAGAGCCCAGACATGAAGAAGATCACTCGGGACGAATATCGGGCTAACACTAGCTGGAGTTGTCCCACCTCCACCACCACCAGTTGATGAGTGAGGAGACACACCAGTTAGTACATACGCTAAACCGATACCCACTAATGTCCCAGATGTTGCACCTAAAAGACCAATCAATACTGCTTCACTCAAGAAAAGCGCTAGAATAAATATGGGCTTTGCACCAATGGCCTTCATAGTCCCAATTTCTTTTACCCTTTCATTAACTGATGTATAAAGAGTTGTTATAATTCCTACAGCACCTACAAGTAAGGCAATAAATGCTATATCTAGTGTAAATGCAGCAGTTCCACTTTGAAACTGCTGTCTTGTTTGTAATATGGCAGTAGGTGTAATTACTCCAAGGTTATTAGAACCATACACATTAGTAATTTCCTGTTGTACGTTATTAACATAATCAGGACTTCTTGCAGCTACAACCAGGTTATCATATTTTCCTGCTTTCTCAAGGAATTGATTACCTTCAATTTCATTAATAAAAACACCTTGATCAATGCCATTATTTCCAGAAGGTTCCAACACAGCACTCACCACAAAAGTTTTAGATGCTGTAACTGGTTTTCCCGTAGTCGGATTCGAATAAGAGTATGTAGCTTTAACAGTCTGGCCAACTGATAGAAACGGAGTTGGATCTCCCGGGGGATAAGCTACAGTATTTCCTACTACCATTGCAGTTGGATCTGTTGATTTAATTATAGAACCTGGTACTAGTTGTAGATTTGGATCAATCATATAGAGTTTTGAAGGATCCATTGCCGTAACTGAAGCACTTTGTATATTTCCCTGAACATTAAGTTGAACTGTTCCTCTATACTCTGGTACAATCTCTTGAACAAATGGAAGTGACTTTATCCTGTTTACAATTTGAGAATTTATGATTATGGTTGGTGGTCCAGTAGTTCCGTGAAATCCATGTTGGCCAGAACTAACAAACATTATGTTTGGCGCCAAGCTATTTAGTTGCTTGTTGATAAAAGCTGTATTACCCGCACTCATAGCATTAAGTGCAACCATTAAACCACCTCCTACCAAGACCATTAATATTGTAAGTGCAGATCTAGTCTTCCTTTCTGTAAGGGCATCTTTAGATAATATGAAAATTTGTTTAAGATTTCTACTCGTGTGTTTTTGTTTCTTTTTGTGAACTATTAGAGCAGTAGACTTACTTCCACTACTATTGTCTTTCAACGTTTACGACCTCCTTTTCAATAGCTCCATCTCTGATATGTATTGCCCTATCTGTTGCTGCAGCAAGTTCAGGGTTATGCGTTACCATGATTATCGTCCTTCTAAATTCACGGGACAATAGTGTTAGTAAATTGAAAACATCTTGTCCTGTTTTGGTATCCAAATTTCCTGTAGGTTCATCAGCAAGAATCATTTTTGGATCGTTCATAAGTGCTCTAGCTATAGCAACTCTTTGTTGTTGACCACCGCTTAGATTAGATGGCTTGTATTTGGCCTTATCCTTGATTCCTAGAAAATTTAACAGTTTCAAAGCACGACGCCTTCTATCATCATCACTCATACCACCTGTAATACCAGGAAATT
>JBAVTY010000518.1:0-8005 GCA_049696495.1 Candidatus Nitrosopolaris sp. | reverse complement strand
CTGTTTGGATTGGATTGACGATATTTGCGTTATCACTTCCTTCATATGCAGGTTTCTATACGCTTGGATGGGTTCCTGTAGCCAAACCCTGGTTGTACATCAGTCATGCGCTGACGACAAAACTGTTCAATCCTTGGGTTGGTCTCATAGCTAGTTTCGTCTTTCTTGCTCTACTGTTAATACCAGTTACACGCTTCAATGGAGTCAAGTCGAAAGATTGGTTCAAGGGCTTTTTTGTAATATTCTTCGCAGCTTGGGGCATATGGATACTTTCTAATTATGCTCCTGTGGTTAAGGCTATCGGAAGCGCAGAGGTCGGATACATCATTGCTTTGTTGGTTGGAATAGTGGTTACAAATGTTACGCGGCTACCATCATGGTTGAAGGATTCGGCTAGGGGCGAACTCTTCATCAAGACTGCCATAGTACTGTTAGGCGTCAAGATATTGTTCACGACCTTCGTCACTAGTGCTCCAAGTATATTGCTAGCAGTCTTTCTCTCATTTCCTGTAGTATGGATAATTGCCTTCCTCATTTCGAGAAGGATGGGTCTTGATCGGAACTTTGCTGCAACCCTTTCCTCGGGTGTCGGGGTGTGTGGTGTCTCTGCATCCATGGCAACAGCTTCTGCGATTGAAGCTCCTGCTATATACTCTACTGCAATCTCTTCGATAATTGTAATCTTTTCAGCGGTAGAGATCATATTGATGCCGTTTGTGGGAGCATATTTCTTTCCAACACATAGCACCGCAGCTGGAGTGTGGATGGGATTAAGTGTGAAAACCGATGGGGCAGCGGCAGCTAGTGCACCTATAGTTGATGGTTTTCTAAAAGCTAAAGGGTCTGCACTAAATTCAGCCGTGATAACCAAAGTGATGATTGACATATGGATTGGAGTTATCTCATTCGTACTTGCCATAGTGTGGACCTATAGAGTCAGAAAGCAATCGCAAAAAAAGTAACGCCAAGAGTTTTGTGGTATAGGTTTCCAAAGTTCATTTTAGGGTATCTTGTAACTAGCATGATATTATCAGCCATTGCCTTCACATATCCTTCCGTGGCAGCTGGTGCAAAGGCAGTTGCACCTGTTGTTACATATGGAACAGATCCTATCAGGACGATGTTTTTCTCGTTTACATTCCTGGCTATAGGACTTGGTACTAGGTTCTCAAAGTTCAAGGAGATTGGTCTAAAGACTCCATTCATGGTATATGCAATATCTCTTACTATTGCCATAATTTGGGGAGAGGTAATCTCATATTTCCTCTTTGGTAGGTGAATCATCTCAAATAGAGTCTGGGTTCGTTATCGTGTTGCGATAATGTCATCGTTTAAAAATGCGTATAATACAGAGCTCTTGTATGCATATAAGTGCAATAGAAAAACCCAGGAGATAAAAGATGACTGTAGATGCCGCTATACGAGATAAATGTCACTTTGAGACTAGATTTAGAACGAAATGATGGTGCAAATTGGATGGGTTCATAACATATGGTCGTGTTTCCCCTTTGACAGGTAAATCAACCTAGGTCTAAATTTCAATCATCCAGAATCATAACAGGTAATTTATTCCTGAACACACTATGAAGCTCCAATGGAACGTATAGTCTACGAACTTATTCTATTTACAACACAATTGTTTATGACTTACGACAATTGTACTAGTTAGTTCTTGCAAGGAATGGCGATGAAGATGTAAAAATGGAATATAACCTGTACAGATTGCCTATTTGAAGCAACTTAAATTGTCCTCTTCCACATGATTATTCTTATGAAGTGGCATCTAATCAGAAATCACATTGCTTTATGCAATAATTGCACGGCCAGATTTGCAAAAATATTCCAAGATGAAGGAGATTACTGCTTAATATGTTGGCAAGAACTGACTTACCCTTATACAGGCAAGTAAAATATCTACCTACCGAGATATAAAGAAATCATAATTTCAGTTCGCTACAATTGAGAAAAGTATGTATGGAATATTAAGTGAGTATATTTCCAAAACAGCCGAGTAGAGGATGAAGGAAACTCCCCTACAAGGATGCATGTTTATACTTTCTACTACTTGGAACAGCATTCTTTCGTAACATGAATAATATGTATTATGTATGACACAAGCCTGAGACAATACTATAGGTATCATAGTACGCAAATGTTAGTAATTTAAAACGCGAAATCTAGGCACATCATATGCAAATACATCATCCCTATGAAGTATTTGCTAGGGCTGCTCTCATATTTGATGATATCAGTATACGCCAGTGGCATATATTGATGTGACAGCAATTCTATATTCAGAAGAGAAGCAAGGAATGGAAATTGGATGCAATATCTATTTCTACAGCTAAGTATTTGCCTATATGAACTTTAATGGTTGCCATCGTGGACGATAGACACTCAATCGTATATGACGCAAGATATAGAACAATACAAGAACATAAAGAATCAGAGAATAGCAAGCTTTGACATTTGGAGGTTGAGCTTGTGCTGTTAGATATGTGCTATTAGCTGAAGTTCCTACATCTACTCCTCTATTTGTGTTACTAGAAGTCCAATAGTAGCCTATAAATCTGAATCTATCTGGGCCTACGACCTTGTTGCTTACAAAAGAATGACGTAAGCTTAGAGCTTCTGTATTGGTATCGGTATTGCTTTTTGTCAATGCTATTTTTGTTGATATTGTTGGGTCTGAAGTTGTGGTTTGTGTTGGGTCTACATTTGTGGTCTGTGTCTTGGTAACAGGATTCAAAGATTGACTACAGATGCAGGCCGGACAGAGTGGCTGACTATTACTCGCAGAGCTAATTTGCAGGTTGTTACTCCAAGGTGATTGATATGCAATTGTTGGTTCCTAAACGACCAGATAACATTCAAGCAGGAGGATTTGGATAGTGGGCTGATGCTGTTAGTGAGATGTGGAGAATTGTCAGCGAGGCTGAGGGATTAATATCAAATATACACTTGAGCAGAAGATAATAGGAAATATATGGTACACATCGTAATTTGCAGAATACTGAAACCGGTTAAGGTGGCATAGGATGCTAGTCATCGATGACAATCGCGCTCAGAGGAGATAGGATTATAGCTCTGGAGAAGGATCCGTGAGGAATGATGATTAAGTATATTGCTCTCGTAATATTAGTGGCATTAATATTACCTGCCCAACTCCTCAATGAGCAGGCAAGACGTCTGATGCCTTAAAGGCAAAGGTCGTAAATTTCGTCAGATTAAACGATTATAAATATGAAAAGTTGGTCATGTTCTCATAAGCATTGGCTATGATGAACAGTATATAAATAGGAACAGTTCTCATTCTACTTTAGAATTGCACTATCACGGGGTCTTGGCTAGCCTGGGTATGATGTCAGTGTTACTATTAATTACGGCACCAATGGGTCTTATATCGAATGGATATCAGAAAGTATATGGGGTCCAACTCGGATTCAGTGTACTCAAGATGACCTTGAGTGGCTTTCCTCATCAGACTAGTGAGTCCGTTACAAATATAGGCTTGCCTGGTTGTGCGCAGACACCAGGGAGGAACACAATTGGATGTCATAGTTCCTCGAATGTAGTAATACCCGGAATTGGAGAAGGACGTGTAAGCGCAACATTCGATGCCATCCTCCAACAAATCGCAACGCCGGGGGCACCTGTGATCGTCTCCGTAGTTGTTGTGATCAGTGGCCTGCCAGGTCAGACAGTGCCTTCCTTGATTCAATCTACTCGAATCTGTCCATCCTGTCCTCCATTCCATGTCACTGATAGAATTAATATACATGGCATTGGGCCTGGTCAGGCAACAGTTCAAGTATCATAGACAGCCGAGAAACGACATAGATTCCAGCCAGATATGATATCAAATAACTCTTCCCCCGACTTTATATAGTGCGTCGGGAAGACCACCGGTTTTAACCGGTGGATGAAAGGCGCCTGACCAACACAGTTGAAATTTGGGTTTGTTCATCCCGTGGTAGAATGAAGCCAAGCTGTGCTCTGGCTGACATAGTACGGGAACCAATGCTGAGTGTAGCCACGATAGCCCGAACAAAGGATTGGAAGAAGGGCAATCGGGATCCACGGTATATCTGTGCATCAGGGGTCGTACGGTATCCCACACAAACAACAGACGGGGGAAACCTGTGAACCGGCCCAGACATGACTCCCACTAGGATAGAAAGGAATCCAATGATGATGGAAGAAGCCATTGGTCTATGACCGATGGTAGTTCACTACCACATAGCCACTACTCTATCCGCACCACTTCTCTAGTAACTAATAGAGAGGTGGTAGCATCTATCATACAAACAGAATATATTTAGAAGACTCTATTATATACATTGGGAGAGGAATATGAGTGCTTATTTGAAAGCTGACATCCTCCCAGAGCTAAAGCATTGCTGTACATCGTGATTGCAAATATACCTGGTAATTTTGAAACTCTGATTCTATTTTTCCTAGTTTGTTTTTGCTGTCATCTGTGACTTTTGCTTTAACTGTGATTTTCATTTGAAAATAGTCCTCGACTCATTAGAAATACTAGAGCTTTGGAGCTATTAATATATCGGTCAGCATTTCATCCCGCTCCTAAAGGAAGCGGGCTTTCATGCTTCATAAATATTGTAATGAACAATTTAATTTAATTAGCTCATAGCTTGTCACTTTCGGGTTGGCTTGGAGCAGTTGTCATGTCACGTCGTGCCAAGTTATTTGATATCATATCTGGCTGGAATCTATGTCGTTTCTCGGCGGACTCTTCCCCCACCACTTCTGTAGTAAATAATAGGGAGGTGGTAGCATCTATCATACAAACAGAATACCCATTGGGAGAGGATTTGTTTGGTTATTTGAAAGGTAAAGGATTTGTTTGGAATATGATGATGGGAAATAATTGTTATCGTGTTCCTTATCGCTACTATCTACCATTTGGTAGTTCATTGAGATGAGTATAAGACATTGGTTGGAAACTGAGTCTATATCAAAGTCTATTATCAGACGTACTAACAGTATCGTGTGTTATACAGTTCTTCTGCCTGGCTTTATATCAAAGTCCACGTTCTTTGTCAATCTGCTTCAACAAGCAGCTATTATTAGTTAAGTAATTTACATATAGATATATGAACAAACTAATTCCTATAGTATTGATAGCGATAGCAGTAGCGGGAGTAACAGGAGTAGAATTTGCAGGGAACGCGATGGCTGTAGGAGACCCATGCCCAGATCCTGGGCACTGTACCTGTACAGGAGGCGTCCTACACGATGCTCTGCTACAATTCTCTGTGAACGATGGTTGTTTCGCATGTGGCGTGAGCGAATATAATCCTGATGGGCTATGTACAACTCCTCCTTAAATTGCCCCCTCGACAGGACATGCATCATACTGTAAGCGATAGCATTCGCCTGCTTGATAAAGATAGTACATCACTCTGTTGCAGCCGTATTTGTTCAAACGCCTGATAATCTGGACGATTTCCTCATGGCCATCATCTTGACGAATTAACTTTGAAATACTTATTACATCACGGATATCTCCTGATTGAGCCCATACTTGCCGCCCAATCATAATTGCAATATCCTCTGAGAGTTTCGGACAGACTTAAACTGCAACATTTAGGAACTGTTTTCTGGTATAGCACGGCAGGTGCAGTCGTCCCTAAATCAAATCATTCAGGTCCATGGAGCGAGATGGCGATGGCAGGTTCACTACGGTGACTTAAGCCAGAAAAAATACCTATAACAGGAATAGAATAAACTAAAAAATTAGTAGAATTATCAATACCTACCGATACCTAACTGTCGATCGATCAATGCGTGTAGGTCTTTTAGATCCTCGATGATATCTCCCCTACCTACTCTAATGTCACCTAAGCCTTCTAGTAGCTCAGTTAATACCATCTTTCGTTCTCTAATATCACCATTCAACGTTTTGGCATATGTAGCTGCTAATACAAGTAAGATTTCATTAGGTACGTCTGTTATAGACATGTTTTTATACTCCCGTTATGCTCGCGAAAAGCTATGCTAGATTAGATGTTCTATCGCAAGGTCGGGTAATAGCTGGCCTAAAGATGAATATCAAGCTTCTAACATTCCATTTGTGAAAAGAGGTGGATGGATCCAAACGACATACATTAACAGGCTGGTCTGAGCAGTAAAACATACGCTAGGATAATAGCCGTAGAGAGGCTTTTACATAGATGCATATGCAAGACCTCCTCTACTGTCTTGAGTAAAAAAGTCTCCATTGCAGGGTGTTCTCAATTTAGAGGGGTCCAGGACATTACTCTATCAAAAGAACTTTCCAAATTTGCTCTTTCTCTATTTGTTGTCTCACTTAGCAGCGCAAGAATGGAGGCATTTGGGAAAAGAATGCACCAAATCGGTTATGATATTATAGACATGAAATAAGGTTTTGATGGCAGCGTAGCTACGCGTTTACTATATTAATAGTCTGGTCCGCTAATGCAGACGGAATCGTACCGATTAAGCCAAAAAGGGTGCGCGTCATTCCTCTGCCGACCATCTAAATGATCTTGGGAAAATCATTTATCCTTACAACGTTTGTAAGCATGAAAGCCCGCTTCCTTTAGGGCGGGATGAAATACTATCTAACTAAAACGTTATGTACAGGGTTCTTATATATCTGTACACGGATATCAAGAACCTTCCAAAGCAATACAAAACTGATAGGCATCTAGTATATAGCTGCCAATATCATGTAATATTCTGTCCAAAATATAGAAGGAAGGTATTGACTGAGAGAATAGCATCTAGATTGAAAAAATTAATACATGAAAAACAAGAAGAGTATGGCTATAATGTACTTGATATGGAAGTATTAGAAGATCATGTTCACTTGCTGCTTGATGTAAATCCAAGGAATGGTGTATTCGCTATAACAAACAAGATAAAGGGGCATACATCACATGTTCTACGACGAGAGTTTTCAGAACTAAGATCTAAACTTCCTACGCTCTGGACAGAATCCAAGTTTATCTCATCTGTAGGCTCTGTGACATTAGAGGTTGTTAAAAAATACATTGAGGAACAGAGAACAGTATGATCCTAACATACAGACTCAAACATCATATGGATTTTAACCAAGAGTTATCAAAGGCTAGAAAAATAGCAGAGTATGCCATCAAGTATAGGACGTTTAACTCTAAAGATGTCAAGCATATAGGATTAAAATCAATGATAGCAAATCAGATACTTAGAAAATTCGGTAATCAAAGAAAAGCCCGCAGCGTTAAGAGTGTTAAACTAATAATTCCAAATCAAGGTATCAAGCTAAGCAAGGGTTCTACAACAATAGAGATGCCATGCCTCAAATGCTCGTTTCAATATCGATTTCCATCTTTTGAAAAGGTAAACCAAATAGAAATTGGAAAAGAATATGTCTATATGTCAGTAACAGTTAAAGAGCAAGAACCAATCAAAACAGAAAAATATCTTGGAGTAGATGTAAACGCTACCGGTCATGTTGCAGTTGTATCTGATCATGACACTGGTAAGGTTTGGAAATTAGGCAAATCGATTGAGCATATACACAAGAAATATAAGAATATGCGAAGTCGACTGCAATCACAGCGTAAATACAAAAAGATCAAACAGGTAAAGAACAAAGAAAGTAGGATTATCAGAAATCTGAACCATCATATTAGTAAGAAAATAGCCGATATTGCAGTCAAGGCCAAATCTGGTATAAGATCAGAGAGATTGACGAATATTCGAAACAACAAGAAAAATAAATATAAAAGATACTCATCCCAATTCAATGACATAAGCGGTCCCATATATTCTGCATTATAGTGGTTAATTATAGAATCAACGATTAACAATTTTATTTTTCTCGTTATTTTATAATTCTCGTTATATGGCTGCCTTGGCGGGTATCAAAGTAATCAAAATATTCGAGAATTGGACATCACAAACTTGTAGAAAGTGTAACCAACGAGGAACAAGAAGGACACAAGGATTGTTTGTGTGTAAAACCTGTGGTGAA
>JBAVTY010000517.1:0-3382 GCA_049696495.1 Candidatus Nitrosopolaris sp. | reverse complement strand
AAGTGACAAATGATGTTATACATTAGCCTTGTTTGCAACTTTTACGATACATTTCATAGGATCTAATATTGGAGTCTTCATGTCAAGCTCAGAAATCAATACTCTATAGCATTTTGCTACTATCTTGGGTCTTATATTATTGGCTTCGGCTATTTCGTTTAGTGTTTTAGGAATTCCTAATTCTCTACATCAAATGTATACTGCGGCAGTTAGTACTCTCTTCCACGTGTCAATCCACTTTCTTGAGCTTTTCTGTAGATATAAGCAGTTTTTTCGATTACCGTATCAGATAATCCAAGTTTATGTTTTAACGTATGTAGTTCATTAAACGCAAATCTAAGATTCCGGTCAGTAGAAGGATGAACTTGTGTTCGAAAATCCCATGTTCTTAACCGATGCATTGTTGAAAGCATGGATGGTTCGATTTCACATCCACTAGCATCCTTATCGGTCCTTGCAATAACAGTAGACAATCCCATATCCGCACTAGCCAAAGAAGTTGGCATTCCTGTCCTCCTCCTATCTTTTGTTTGTCCAGTATTGAGGAAGGGACGTGATTCTTGTCTTGTTTCTTGAATTTTATCTGAAATTACCATACCACATTGACTACAAACTATCTCTCCTGATTCAGGATCTGTTATTACATTATTGCTTTTACAAATAGGACATACAACTGGGTTCTTAATTATAGATACTGCATTGATTTGTCATCGAATACCATTTGACTCCAAACCAAATTAGACAACTTCCTATAAAAAGCTACAAACAAGCATTTGCAATCATTTGAAATCAGACTCGTAAACATCATAATGAAAAATGGAATAAAAACATCTATTATTAATAACGTATGTTTTGAGAACTTCTCATTATGCATCTTTAAATCATTTAATGAGCATCTAATATGCGATAAGAATGAGCGATATATCTCAAGTCAATGCAAAAGACAGCTTTTTTGTCGTTAGTATAAATGTGTCCAAATTGGAGTGATATCTTTGGTAAAGCAGTGACTCCTGAATGTGAATGCAATTCCCGAAGTTACCAGTATTAATCATCTTCATCAGCTATTTGCCCTCTATATACATCCAATTCCTTTAGAATGCTTGTAACCACAGGGATTTCCAAATCAACTTGCATTGCAACGAATTCTTCTGCAATGTTAGAAAGATACAGATTCTTAACAATTCGTTTCTTGTATTCAGAAATGTCGTTAGTACTCGCTGTCGTATGCACGCTTTCTAACATGGCTAATATACTTTACCTTTTCATAGATATAAGGCTGGCTACGAAAGATCTGAACGTTTCATAAATGAAGAATGATGCAGCTTGATATTTGATAAGCATATTCATGAAAATAGAACTTCCATTATTCAAATATAAGGACTCATGAACGTAAATTCTGACTTGATGAACATATTAACCAAGACAATGTTATCCTTGATGGACATCATAGATTCAAGGCATGTCGTGAATTAGCGACGTTCTACAAGGAAGATTTCAAAGGCGGACCATTTGAAGAGAATACGTTAATCTTTTACGTCGTCATTTAAACGAATATCAACGTGGCGAATTAGGTTTCAAGCTTGAGAGGCAACTTTCTTACATAAGTAAAATAATATAACAAAATTCTATAAAATAAATCAAGAAAACCCTTTATGACTTAGTTAAATAGGTGACATTGTTATAATATTTTATTAGATGAGTGATTCGAATTCCCCGGGTTGGAAGCGTGGCGTACTAATTGGTCTCGGTGTTCTAGCTATCATATTGTCCATATTAGTGTTCATACATCCAGGAATGACAGTGGCTACAATCGTATACCTAGCGGGCTTAATCTTGATCATTGTTGGAATTGAGAAAATTATGAGTGGAATATTCGTCGCGAACAAGTCACGATGGGGTACAGTAGGACTTGGAGCACTTGCCGTAATCTTCGGCTCTATAGCTGTAGGATATCCTGTACATACAGCCGTGTTTGTTATAATCATGTTAGGCATCGGTTTGCTATTTGCCGGCATCTCCCATGTCGTAAATGGACTTGGCAACAAAGAGGGTCCGGTTTGGGTAAGAGGATTTAGCATCGGTGCAGGTGCTTTGGCCATCGCTTTATCCTTCTTAGTAATGACATCTCCTTTCGCTGGTGCTGTGTTTGTGTCTGTCTTTTTGGGAATAGCGCTATTAATAATAGGAATAGAGATCATTGTAGTTGGTTCGACCGGAAGAAGAATGTCAATGGTTGCATCTCGCGGTAAATAATCATTCACTTACAAATACGGAATAATTATTCAAATTTGGATAATGGTTTCATCTATCCACGACAACGTCTTCCACGCAACTTGCTCAACTTTTTCAATGGAACCTACAATAGTTTTCTGAAATATATCAATACGCGGAGTCGACATCTAAACTACTCCAAGACTTGATGGGTTTGAAATGAAGATGACACGGTCGGAAGATCTTAAGGAGCTCGAAGAAATGTTACAAACTATTTCTACACAACGTTCGGATATTGCTGATAGAAAAACATAGTACCGCTAACGATAAATAATGTAAGAACGATTTAAAACAAATGACGGATCAAAAAGTTGCGATCGTAACAGGTGCTAGTTCTGGCATTGGAAGGGCAACCGCAGTTGCTCTTGCAAAACAAGGAGTTAAGGTCACGGTAGCCGCCCGTCGTGCTAAAGAAGGAGAGGAAACAGTGCATCTTGTCAAAGAAGCGGGAAGTGAAGGCATCTTTGTGAAGACCGATGTGGCAAACGAAGATAATGTCAAGTCGCTTGTAGAGAAGACCGTCAAGATGTACGATAGGCTTGATTATGCATTTAATAATGCTGCCATACCAGAAATAACGACACCATTAATAGAACAGACATCAAATGTCTTTGATCAGATCATGAATGTAAATGTCAAAGGCGTTTGGTTGTGTATGAAATATGAGATTCCGGAGATGATTAGATCTGGAGGTGGAGCAATAGTAAACACGTCTTCTGGAGCCGGTGTAATAGGAATTCCACAACAGCCAGTTTATAGCGCGAGCAAACATGCTGTGCTGGGAATGACCAAATCAGCTGCACTAGAATATGCCAAATCTGGAATCAGAATAAATGCTATTGCTCCAGGTTTAGTTGAAACCGAAATGCTTGAACGAGTAGCTGAAGACAACAAGCAGCTTATAGAAAGCCTTAAGTCAAAAACACCGATAGGACGCATAGGAGACCCACAAGAGATTGCTAATGCAGTAGTTTGGCTATTGTCTGACAAAGCATCTTTTGTCTTAGGGCATACGTTGTTAGTTGATGGGGGAATAGTCAGCCGATGAAGAGTTCCAAGGGGATCAATTGTCGATAGAATATCAAACAACTTAGATAATATTCCATATCTA
>JBAVTY010000516.1:0-1657 GCA_049696495.1 Candidatus Nitrosopolaris sp. | reverse complement strand
TGTGCTTGATCTTGTTGACTTTCGTATGCTTGTCTTTCTTGTTCCATTTCTCCAGAGGCTCTGCGCCTTGCTACGCCTGCTCCCATAGCTGCCATAGCCCATCTCCCTCTCATAATCTTCCTGGCTGTCATGGTGTCCTTCAAGTTATATAGTTTTCTAATGGCAGCTCGGAAGTATCAAGTTCATCGCAAGAGCGATAGTCTTTTGCCTTATTCATAGAATTAAGGTTTTGAATCAGTTGATATCAAGAAGAAAAGAATCTTGTCTTTGGAGGTAACAAGTGAAGAGGTACATGACGGTAAGATTCTAAAGAAGTTAGTGGATGATGCTTCTGAAAATAATAAAGTCAAAAGAGTATTAGCAGACGGCATGTACTACAGCAATAACAATTTCCGATATCTATCAAAGAACCACATTAAACCTGGTATGAAGACAATACACTAGAACCCTTAATGAATCGTGCAACATAGCAGTTTGCATTTGGGTTTAGCGGTTTTGCATACAGGGAGGGTATCGCTGAAGAGTCTGCATCAAAAATATTAGAAAACATCTGTATCAGGACAAATGACGCAGAGAAGAATTCTAGACTAGAAACATTACATCGTACTTATGTAAATGGCTTAGAAAATGGATTTCAGATTAAATGCTGAAGCTCAGTTTTTCCACATGAGGGGAATAAAACCAGGTTATTAGAAGAGATGTGGGGTCTAGGCTATACACATGAGTGGATGGGCACTTATAATGGTACACAGCAGCCATTCTTTCCATGTCATATAGATAGCATATTTTGTACTGTATATTTGCAAGGCGAGGTGATTGGATATGCTGATAAAACAGAGCAGACAACCGCGTATCCATCCTATATCAATTTGCTCGGGCGTGTCTGCTTAGGGACAGAACAATTTTGTGATTGGATTTACCAAAATCATTGGTGGTATGATAACCTCCATACCAAACAATATGATAGAATGATACGACATTTGGAAATAGAACATATAACGGACATCGATACTTTGTCACATATTCCGATCGAAAAAGATCTCATAAGTCATATTCTGTTGCAAACTAAACCTGCGTCTGTACCAACACCACCACCTCCATCACCTGAGACAAGGAAAATAAAAAGGCTGTTTACCAGCCACAGCCGCTACACTTTTCAATTCTCTTTCGCCTTAAGCTCTAGTAGTGACTGCATTTAGGGGGAAATAAAACCAGATACATTAGTATAGAAAGCACTATATTTTAGCGGGTTCTTTATGAATAAGGAAAAAGGAAAATATGGCTTTAGTCATAGGAGTCGTAGTCGCTGCTGTAGCTTGGCAAAGAAGAAATGAAAGAAAAAAAGCAAGGGAAATGAAGAGAAGGAGGAAGAAAAGGCGGCAATATTGAGCAAATTACACCATATAATCAACGTAGACGAACTAGCAAAAAATTAGGGGTATGAGAAAGAAATGTCAAGGTGTCCCTTAGAATTGAAAGTCCTCTCTTGTGATACTACAGTACATTGCAAGTACCCAAAGGATTTGATTTGATTATTGTTCTATTCATTGTAATATATGTGGGACCTACGAGAGATAGGGATGTGCTAGAACGTACAATCCATATTCATATGACGATCACATATCCTGATTGAAACACTTTTGATATGGATAGATAG
>JBAVTY010000515.1:0-5644 GCA_049696495.1 Candidatus Nitrosopolaris sp. | reverse complement strand
AGCGCCGGGAGAGGGATTTGAACCCTCGAGACCCTTCCGGATCACAAGCTTACTGTATAGTTTCCAGGCTTGCGCCCTACCAGGCTAGGCAACCCCGGCATAATATCCCTCCATAATAACGAAATATATTAACCATTCAAGCCTATACGTATGAAACCTCTAGATTCGCTCCATGCCCAGGTCGACATCCATATCCATATATGCAGATAAATCATATTTTGAAATCTTTAAATGACCTTCTTTTTCTTTATGATCTTCTACATCCGACCTAAAGACAAAACTAGTTCCGCATTCGCGGCAAAACCATATTACTCTCAGATCGTCCTGATGCATAGTTGCCAGATTTAATAAACGGCTATTGAATATAAGAGATAAGAGACCAGATCATATCCTTTTTATTTGAACTTATGTTCCAAACGAATATGCACAATGTTCTTGGGGTATAATGTTAGAAGACAATCAATGCAACTAATGCTGTGAGTCTAGATGCTGACGAAAAGATGCTTTCACTAGTTCTCAGTACTATTACATTCATACATAACATCTTTCCAAAAGAGATGCGTTATTTAGATTCATATCAAAAGTGAAACCTGACTTGATATGAACCGCTTTCGCGTTCTTGTCAAGAATGGGCTCCTTTAAGACGATCTTTACCGCTCAGACGCCAAGCTCGAGGATAGGTATTAGGTTTTAGAATTATCCTTTTGAGTTGGACCGCAATTCCTCTATCATTTTCTTGAATGTCGTCTATCGACATCAATGACTCCCCTAGTCCAATAATTTCTCCTTTTATGGTATAAATACCAACTAACTGGTTGGGGGCCAAATCCCTTGCTACTGCGACTATTCCAGGAACTGCAAGCTGCGCACCGTGGCATAGCGCATCGACTGCAGTATCACGAACTACAACCGCCCGCAAGCCTTCTAGACACTGTTCAATGGGTCTTATCAAGTGTCGGAGCTTTTTATCGTCATTTTTTGCCTTGTATATTCGGAAGCCGTCCTCAAGGTCATGTAGCTTCGTAAATTCTCCGTTTCTTTCGGCAAGGTTACTCACTCTAGTCCTCCTGAGTTCTATCATGGTAGCTCCAGGCCCAAGGACTTCTCCTAGATCATAGATCAATTTTCTGATATACGTCCCAGCTTGACACAATATACGGAACAAGGCAAGACGATCATATTGTTCTAATTTCTGAAATTCGTAGATAGTCCGTATACGTGTAGACCTCTTTACCGAGGAGCGCTGAGGAGGCCTTTGAAAAATATCGCCTGTAAATTTTGCAACCACCGATTGCAATCTTTCTTCCGAGATATGCGAATGCGTACGTGCCAATGTATAGTACTCCTTTGGACCTAACAGAAGTATCGAGAGAGCTTTGGTACCCTCACCCAGACCTACAGGCAGGAGTCCTGTTGCACCAGGATCCAACGTACCACTATGTCCAGCGCTTTGGACGCACAAGATTTTCTTTATCCATGCAACTATTTCATGACTAGAAGGACCCGCAGGTTTATCAATTAGGATTAGTCCATAATCGAGTAACGAGTTGACAGGTCTGAGGTCAGGATAATGACCGTATGCTTCGTCAGTAACATCATCGTCTATCTTCATGAGATTTTGTAGTTGAGGCATAACTAAGTTAGAGATATACCTTCACCTCATTTATTTAAAACGTGACGCATCATGCTTTTTGATATGTCTATTAACGGTGTTAAACTGAGCAGATCAGTGTTAATACTGAAATCAAAAACAGTTAGGTCATCCCCGAAGTTGATACCGTAAAGTTTCCGGTAGATCTTTTTGTTGTCGTCATCCCTTAGCTGTACTATCTTCTTTGCTTCTAAGAATTTTATATTATCCCTGTTGGCCATCCTTTTTGCTCTGTTATCCTGCGAGCCGCTCAACCAAAATTTAATCGGATGCTCAGTAAGCCACGGAAGAGTATAGCTAGTAATCACAGCGTTTCCTGATTCTACTATCTCCATTAATTTCTGATCTACTTCCTTATCGAAACATGTGCTAGTCAGTCGTTCTGCCATGAATTTTTTTGCTTCTTCTCCATCCCACCAATCTCTACCCGCAATCAGGTACCCTCTATCACTAGCAATTTTTTTCAAGATATCTCCGCCGTTAAATATTTTCAGGCCAAATTCCTTTGCGAGCTCGCCTGCCACCGTAGTTTTCCCTACGGCTGGACACCCAGAAATAACTATGCTTTTTTTGTATGCTATCGTGCATCAGTTCCCTGTCAAGCTAGGCATCGATGTCTTCGTAACCTTTGATATTATACCACTAAACGCAAATGATGTAATAAGAAACCAGCCCCACAGGAAAACCTCGCCTGGAACAAAGCATGATGTTTGTATGTTTACGCCAGTACACATAATCCAAGGAATATGAATAGGTGAAAGTGCTGTTGTCGCACCAAAGATGGTCGGAAAGACGAAAATCCACAGCATAAACGATGGTACCATATAAAGTAGCATGGGACGCATCTGCTGTTGCTGCATTTCCATACTCATCTTGTTCACATATGCCTGTTTCTTTTTTAACTCCTCAATAAGTACTCTATCTTGTTTCTTTATTGCCGCTGTATACTGCTTACGCCATTCACTTGTCTCTTTCATTACCTTATTCATTTTTTCAAAATCTGTTGTTTTCTTACGCAGAAGAGCTATTGCAACATTCAGCCCTATCGATATTAGCGAAGCTACGATCATAGCCGAAAACATGTCATGGAAGACAGGATGCTTTGTATAATGAACAGAAAAGCCAGGTAGTTGCATCATTATTGGATCAAGAATATTCATACCGAGGTACCCCCGGACAGAACATTTGCTATAGTGAGAGCGGCCTTATCAATTTCATTGTTATTATTCATAATAGTTAGAAATGGAGAACCAGATATCACTGAGCAGCAAGCAATCATTACCCTAGTAACATCTAGTTCATTTTGAACGTCTATTTCTGTAGGAATGTCCCTTTGGCGACTTTCGTCTTGTTTCCTTCTATTCAGGACATCGTGCGGATGAGCCGCAATCATAATCATATTCGTTGGCTTTATCGTCTCTAGCACATGCAACGGGATTCCTGGATAATATCCTTCGTCGGTATTTATTAGTAGATGTGTATCAATAATCACAAAGTCTCCTTTCATTGTGGCAATTCTGTTTGCTACCTTACCCTGGAGCCCACGTTGCTCTTCCACCGAAAGCTTTCGCATTTCATCTCTGTTCATCAACTTCATTTCAGTGGATTTTTGTTCCTCAAGCATCAGACTACCGAATATTACAACGCTGGTATCATGCCCCTTCTGTCTTAATAATTCAGCCGCTCTGGAAATTACGGTGGTCTTCCCCACACCTGGTATGCCTACTATTATTACCCTTTTCGCGTTACTTTCTGCCAAGAAGAGCCGCCAATTTTGGCATATTGACATCAACTTGTTCTTTAATCAATAAATTGTAATAATTTACTAGAATATCCACCATCAAGAGAATTCCTATACCTGAGCCAAAAACATTAAGTACATTAGATGCCGAAGCCAAGAGGCCTATTATTATAGACCCCACAATAGTGACTGATGGAATATACTTGTTAAGTAATACCTGAACTGATCCTTCTGCTCTTCTAAAGCCAGGCACCTGAACATCTGCATCAAGCAAATTCTTTGCGGCAGACTTGGCCGATAAGCCGCCTAGCTCAACCCATAGTCTGCCAAATATCGTTATGATCGTAGTCATAAACACAATATACACTACTGCCCTAACCGGGTCTTGCGCTGCGGTATCCAAGCTCTGTGGAGATGTAGTGTAATAGAGCAATCCACCTGTGGGGGTTTGAGGTCTTCCAGGATCAAATTGTGCTAAATAGTTGAACACAGGATTGGAATTTTGAGGGTTGTAATTTGCCCATAACATCTGACCCATAAAAACAGCATTAGCAAGTAGCGCAGACGCTAGTATCACCGGAATATTGGACGTATATAGAAGTTTGATCGGGTAAACGGCAGTAAATCCCCTGTATTTTGTAGAAACAATAGGAATGTCTATGTGTATGCCTTGCGTATATACCAAGATCAGAAGCACTATGGCTGTAACTATCAGACCGAATATGCTTGGCAGCTGTCCAGATCTGAAAAACGCGTCGGCCAGATGCCCTTGAGCAGCAGAGTGTATTGTGTATGGAAGTATACCCACAGGTCCATCCTGAGCAGGAACAGGACTGAATATGCTCCACAAAATGCCTTGGGCTACGCCTGCCATTATAAACAGACTTATACCGGATCCTAAACCCCAGCCCTTCTGCACCATCTCGTCAAGGAACATCACTATAATACTTGCACCCACAAGCTGTCCCACAAGGATTGGTACAAATAATGGACTTGCCACGAGGTGACCGTATACGCTGGTTCCGTATAGTGTACCCTCGGCAATAATGACAATAATTGTTACTATTTTTGTAGCGGAAGTGAATAACGATCTATCATCCGGATTCTTGAAATTAAGTTTAACAAGTTCCGACCCCTTCAACAACTGCATCAGCAACCCGGCGGTGACAATTGGTCCTATTCCGAGTTCTAACAGAGTACCTTGCTGAGCTGCAAATATTACCCTAGCGAATGCAAGGAAGTCAAACTTAGGATCGCTCGTAACACCGTAAAGAGGTATCTGACCCATAATCAAATATGCAAAGAGAGCGATTGCACTCCAGACAAACTTCTCAGTAAGCGTTATCTTTTTTTTAGGCTTCTCTACCTGCGGGATATAGGTAGAAATTTTTTTTATAACGCGCCTGAATATACTCTCATCATCATGTTGTACTGTGCTCATTATGTAGCAACACCTCCCCACCTGCTTCCTCTATTTTTTGTTTAGCCTTATCTGATATTTTCGCTATTCGTACCTTAACAGCACCGCTAACTTTACCGCCCCCCAATAACTTATGATACCCGAGTGAGGCAAGATCTAGAGTAGTTTTGGTATCCCTCTCACTTATAATTCCATGCTGTACTAGGAAGCCATTCAAATCTCGCACATTCAACCATTTCCTAACTGGATTCCGATTGAGTAAGTGAAAAGCATCATGGCCAAAGTGACTCGGTTCTTCTATAACCGTGCGAATCCAAAAATGCTTATGTTTGCCACCCGCTCCGACTCCCCCTCTACTGCCAGATTGTCTATGTTGACCTATCTGTCCCCATCCACAATACCTACTACCCCTCTGTCTTCTGCTTTTTCTGAACCGGGTAGCCATAATTGTTAACGCATCTCCTTTTTTCGCTTATGTATGAAACGCGAAGTAATTTGATATGGTTACCTTACTTAAGTCTTGCTATACTGCTCTCTCGAACAGCTGTTTGTCCGAATGTTCAGGCTCGATTATCTTTCTCTTCCTGTTTTTGTACTATAATCAGCTGATAATACGATGACAAATCCGATCATCAGATGATTGCATCGGAGATAGAGATCTATGGCCATAAGTGTTATTCCTATAATCACTGTTCTTACACAGGGGGTTGTTGCTCAGTACGTTTTAATCAAATGTAAATAGGATTTCACGGTTTTCGATTTAGCTTAGAAGGGGTATGCATCCCCTTATTGACTTGCAATCGTAAGAGAAGAGGTGGTTATTGGCCTTGTT
>JBAVTY010000514.1:0-2244 GCA_049696495.1 Candidatus Nitrosopolaris sp. | reverse complement strand
GCCGTTTTTAAGTAGATAATTGATTATCCCTGGATTATTTATTCCTGCTTCGGCTGCAAGATATGACTACGTTGTCTCGCTGTTGCTGGACTTGTCTTGCCGGAAAGATGAGGTCTATTCAGATGCTCATATTTATCATTCATTTTTATAATTTTGCATCAAATATAACAGGAATCGTTACGATTCGATAGCAATACGACACTACTTAAAAATAATTTAGAATACACCGCTGGAGTATCAGCAGACCAAAATGCAAGTGGCCAAGTGGGTTAGGACTGCAGCCGGCGGTCTTGGCTGGAATCAGACGCCTTGTTCTAGGGACTAACCGGTCTAAAGGGGCTCCTTTGCCCAAATGATCCCAGATGAATTGCTATGATGAACCAGACTATCATAAAACACGGATTATTTCCTTGATTTTGGCGTCCATGTCTCGTAGACAACGGACTACTTCCTTGATTTCGGCATCCCATATCTTTTGATTTTCCTCGATTTTGTTCGCAATCACAGCAAGATCTGCATTAACAATATGTGGTTCCTCCTGGTACTCCTCGAGGCATTCTCCATCCTTGATTCTATCTTCAACGCTCTGGACCAACGTACTCTGATCTAGAATTCTGCGCAGTTTTATATAAAGTAGATGACAACCTTGTAATATGTAAAAAGGAAATGTGTAGATACTTATAAGGAAAGGGCGAACCGTAAACAAGCCAGATTTGGTTTTTCATTATATGAATGTGTATTTAACTGAATTTATTAGTGACAGATGACTATTGACAATGTCGGAAATTCGTAAGTTCTATAAAATAACACAAGGTTTTCATGAATGTACTCGGCTATGGGCCTTTGTTGAGACTACCATTTCAAACTCGGCAGGCAAAGATTTTGCGGAATGGTTCTTGGGACATTCGCAGTCTCCATATTGGAAAACAAAGCCGGAAGCAAAGCGGGAGATTTATCTTACCAAATGTGTTCAACATCTTACATTCTTGGATTACTCCTGGCTGGAAACGTTGGAGAGCAGCAATGAAGCAGGCTTGTTAGACAAAGATAAACAGATCGAAGAACTCAGGGCTAAGATGGCCAAGATGGAAGAGTCACAAGACACTATGAGGGAGAAGGATAAAGAGTTTCAAGGATTAAAGGAGCAGGTGGAAGAAATACAAGATTTATATCAGAATCTTATCAAGACGTTAAATGAGGCCGTAGATCTTCGCGAGAAGATTCGCGCTAACCCACAAGAATTTCTTGAAGCCGAGTATGATATGTACGTCCC
The DNA here is from genome assembly GCA_049696495.1 of Candidatus Nitrosopolaris sp. GTDB lineage: Archaea > Thermoproteota > Nitrososphaeria > Nitrososphaerales > Nitrososphaeraceae > Nitrosopolaris. The sequence goes on along the minus strand of JBAVTY010000514.1, from coordinate 971 downwards.
GATCGATGTATAACGAGACGTACACATCATACTGAAATAGCCACCAAGATTAGTTCGAAACAAGCCGCACGGCGCGGAGCAACATTCTCGCAGCTCCGGAATGTTCAGTCTCCTAGTGATCCTGATCCCCGGATCTTAGTAACCGGCACATCAAGTGATGTAAGTGAGGTATGTGATGACAGAAATACTAAACCATCATCACGATAACTAGAACTATACACTGGAAGGCAACTCTTAGCATGGATGTCTCACATGAAAAGTAAAGAGCAGATGCTGGATGACACATCGCATACCTCACACATCTCACTTATTTTTGGAGGGAATGGTGCACTGTCGGTTATCTATAGGTCGAATCTACAAGTGGTTGTCATAAAGTTTTATTGTATCGAATTCATATCAAATGATCTAACGCGTTGTTCATATTGGCTACACATAAATGGAAACACGGTCCTGACTAACTTTGCGATGGATTATGCTCGATGTCCATTGCTCTCCTGTAAATAACAGTGAGTTAGGTAAAGATAATCAGTGGAAGAATGACTCTTACAGATTGGCAATTAGTTAGTATAGTCGTTAATATCGTGGGAAACACCAGCATCATATATCAAGATCACTGTCACAATAAAGGGAACAATCACTATAACTTCCTTCGCGAGAGACAACAAAATGGCTGAGCTAAGCTTCAAATTCTTCAATACTCAGTATTTTTCTTTCTGCTACTTTCTATCTTTTCAAGAGTCTCAGCCCAATTAACAAAGCAATTCCACAATAAGTCAGTATCTCTCTTATTCTTATGATTCATTATGCATAACTTTACTAGATATTTACTAAAGAAAGAAACTGCCTTCTCCCAGGCGTCTTCTGCCGCTGATTTATTGTAACTTGGCATCGTCTCATTGAAGAATGCATGTTGTACTCCACTATACAACTTCATTTCAAAGGTTTTCTTGTACTTAATCATACTCTCGACA
>JBAVTY010000513.1:0-2378 GCA_049696495.1 Candidatus Nitrosopolaris sp. | reverse complement strand
CGAGAGGCAGTATTTCACATGTATGGTCTACACAAAGGGAATATAAAGCGAGCTTTGGAAGCAATAAATTTGTGGTTGAAGACTAGGAAAGAGAGTGACAAGACATAGTACCGCCAAGCGCCGAAGTAGTATCAAAATATATTAAGAATTTTCCATTCCAGCAGCTACGCGAGAAGCAGTCTTTCGTCCTCCAGGAAATAGATACTGCGTTTGCTACAGGTTACAAGCACATAATATTGGAAGCACCTACTGGTTTTGGTAAAAGTCCCGTTTGCTGTTGCATCTGCGCTCACACTAGGCTCTAGTTACATTTGCACTTCTACAAAGAATTTGCAGACGCAATATACGAGAGACTTTCCCTTTATAAGGACGGCCAAGGGCAAAAACAACTTTACTTGCGAAGTTAAGGACGATTTCATCAGGAATCGTACCTACAAGTGTAAGCCATGTGGTTCAACTTCTAGTAAATATGAGTGTCCACATACCACTGTGGAGTACGGCCCGTGTATGAGCGACAAGAATTTTGGCTGCAAATACAAACCGTTGCTAAAAGATTATCAAGTTATTAATAAAGGCTCGAAAGAAGAGCAAGTTATCCTCTTCAATGAAGAGAAGTACCGAGACAAATACTTCGACTGGTCACATGTTGAGAATCTTAAGGAAGATGCTATACGCGATTGGCGGCCATGTCATTATTTTCACCAAATGAATATTGCATTAGCCGCTAGCCATTCGGTGTTGAATTATGCGATCTTCTTGGGGTTGCTAAACAAGAATCTTCCTGCAAGAGAACTCCTAGTCCTAGATGAATCGCACTTGTTGGAAACCGAAATCGTAAGATTCAGGGGGATTGTTATCTCCAGAAAGAAGTGGAGAAAGTATATTCCTGAACTGAAGATTGACAATCATGGATACGATATAAACGGATGGCTCGAGTTCATTACGGATCTCGAGGAAGAAATGCTTGATATCAGGATTCCGCCGCAAAATCAAGAGATCATGATCGAAGCCTCCCAAGATCTAGAAAGACTAGAAATGACCATAGACGCCATCTCTGCAAATTCTGATAATTGGATCGTGTCTGATGTGAAGTGGGAAGGTCGTGATGTTACTCGTGTTGAGCTAAAGCCTCTCGATGTTTCACCTTACTGCAAAGATGTGTTTAGCAAGTGTGAAAAGACTTTGATGATGAGCGCTACAATACTGAACCCTGACGCATTTTGCTCAAGTATTGGGCTTGTCCCAAAGGACGTCAAGATAATTAGGGTTGATTCCGATTTTCCAGTTGGCAATAGGCCTATCCAGACGTTGGGTGTTACCTACCTGAATTACGCTAACCTTCAGAAGGATGAAGTGAAGTTGGCAATTTCTAAAGCCATTGACAAGATCATGACATACCACAGAGACTATAAGGGAATTATACATACAACCTCTTACGAGCAGCTCAACTTAATTAGAGAAAACGTGTCGGAAGGAAACAGGCGCAGACTCTTAATAACAGATCCGGAGCTCGAAAGAGATGAGGTCATAGCAAAACATGCCGGGAGCAAGAAGCCAACCGTTCTCATTTCGCCGTCATTGCACATAGGGCTCGACCTAAAAGATGACTTGAGCAGATTCCAAATTATCACCAAAGTTCCATACTTGAGCCTCGCAGACAGGTGGATCGATGAAAAGAGGAAGCGCAACGAACAGTGGTACACCTGGCAAACTGCACTCAAGTTGGTTCAAGGGTATGGCAGATCAATTAGGTCGAAAGAAGATTGGGCGATTACTTATGTGCTGGACGCTGCGTTCGGTCACTTTGTGTTCAGGAATAGAGACATCCTACCGGACTGGTTTAGAGCCGCCATTCGTCGAACAAGCTCATAGTAGTATGATTCGTATCACGATCTGATCTAAAGCACCACTAAGCAACACCTATCCTTTTCGGTACTACAGCGCGCTTTTGGTACTACAAATGTGCTACAGCGCGTCACAACTCTTATTAAACCAGTTCACGACCTTCTAGAAGAATGGATCAAAGAGCACTGGTGTTCTTGCTAGCCATTGCTGCAATCTCAACAATTACCGCAATGACTTCAACGAAATTGGTTTATGCACATGGTCGGCATTACTTATATTCTAGAGGTAAACCATCAAAAACATGTCAAGTTTCTATCATTTTTCCATTTTGAATTCGATGTATACTTACGCCTCTGCAGTTAATTATTTTATTAACGTGCGTGGCGTTAGGTGGACTTGCTTTTGGTGTTAGTAATCCTTTCCAATATGTACCTACAAGATCTGGATACCATTCTGATGCAATCATTGCCTCTACCACATAATTCAAGTCATCTAATTTATCTAATGAATTCTTAAGGTCATTCTTCGCTCCC
>JBAVTY010000512.1:0-6692 GCA_049696495.1 Candidatus Nitrosopolaris sp. | reverse complement strand
AACTATACTCAATCACGCCGAAAAACGGATAGAACAACTAATTTATGAATTTGTCTATCATTTAGCGTAGTCAGCGACAGAGGCAAGCAAAGAATTTTCATATTACTTTGAAATTCTGTCTCAAGATGATAAGTTTATGAGAGTGGTGGAAAGATTATATGAAAATAGACACAAAGGCTTTGAAACACGCTACAAAAAGCTTAGGAACAGAAGTTAGCTGATGTACTGCCGTTTGTATTTTTAGTGTTTAATGCTATTTCAAGTCGAATACTTTTTGTGCCTAGACTCGTCATAAATCGTACTGTTGTTTGATACTGCATGTCCTACATGTTTTCAAAAGACGAGATGACCGGATAATAAGAGTAAAAGATGTGTTGCCATTAGCCACTAGCCTGAAGACCAAATATTAAACATGGCGCAACAGATGAACAACGGACAACAATATTTTCGACGGCCATTAATGCTCTTTCATTTCTCCGTACTAAGTATCTGCTTGAGTTCTTCATGGCCGTCATTTTTTCGTACTAATTTCTCAATTGAGATCACATCACGATTATCCCCTCTATGGTCTCAAACTGTTTTTCATATGACATGAGCAATTTTCAACTTGTTCTTCACTATCCGGTCCATGGACGGGAGAGCGATCAGCTGCGCTGAGGGACGCTGAAGCTTTCAGGCGGGAATGTTCTGGACGTTTCCAAAACAAGGCCAAATGAGTCCTTAGGAGACGGTAGCCAATTGGACTTTATGTCTTTTGTTGGACTCTGGTGTTGTACATATATGTCAATTGAGCCATCTGTATTTTTCTTTACAGAGAAAGAATCTGTATTATTATAGCGTATACCATTTTTATCGTATGATGTGAGAGTCCAATTTTGCGGAGGGATTGTTTGTTTGAAGTGAATCTTATAGTTGTTAGCCCCCGTTAAAGGGATTCCTGAGCCATCGGCATTCATGATAAAATGGATATTGGTAGGAGGTCGGGAGTTTATTCCTGGGCCGGAGGAAGGCGCAAATATATGCTGAACAGTGATTGTTGATCCCACTACTGCGAGTGCCAAAACAGCTAGGGCCATTAGTTCTATTGTTTTTTGCATACATTAACCATCATAGGCCCATCTTATATTCTAACATGCATCTATTAGGGCCACATCTCAACAAGATGACAAGATAATTGAGCATTTCGTTGAGCAAGTTGCAAAGCCGTTTTAATTAAATCACGTACGGGTATGAGCATGAATGAACTTATCATATTTGATTGGATGCTCAAAAAAATAGAGGATAGCATATGCTACGATGCGTGGAATAGGACATGAAACATCCTTCCCATGATGAGAAAACAGAAATCTGGTATCATTGTAAATATTAGTTCAGGAGCCGTAGGATTTGGTTATCAAGGGAATCAGCAACACAAAGTTTGCAATTGAAGGTCTGAGTGAATCGATGGCGTATGAGCTGGAGCCATTTGGTATAAAATTAGAACCGGGAAGTTACTAGAACAAACATAGCTAATAGTATGATTGCTTCCAAAAAGTCTCAAGACCCAAATTCTCCATATTCACAACTCATGCAAACCGTCACAAGAAAGCTTGAACATATGTTGGAGGGTGGCTCTTCTGCAGATGTTGTAGCAAAAGTAGAGCTGTTACAACTGAAAATCCTAGTCTGAGGTATTTAACTGGGAAGGATATAGAAATCCATGTAAACCCTCCTCGTATTACGTGCAATTTTGTACATGCCATATTATTCCATATTATCGAACGCCAACAGTTCGATAATGGATGCACGGAACAGTTTTCGGCAGATTATTGGATGATGGGGGGCCATTATTGCGTCGTGGTCATAAGAATGGCAATGAAATGGGTACGTTGCACGTAGTATATGAGTTGGGACGGTGCTATGAATCGAGCAGTTGGCGATCCTTTCTTTTTAATCGCGAGGTATTGTCCTAAGAATGCCAAGCCTATTCCAATTCCAAATGAAGAGATTTGTGATACAGCATTAGGTCCCGTATACGAGGCTGCGGTATTCTTGGTAGTCTCTTTAAGTTGAGTCCGGTAGCGCATCTTTCACATTATCGATGAAATCGCTCAAGCGACAAGCAGAAGGCAGTGATATTAAGACTATTTATGTATGTAGCCATAAATGGACGATGCTGTAACGCCAAAAGAGATATCATCGTAGTATACATATCACAATAATCTAGTGCCGTGTTACATGATTCATCACAGATAATCCCTTTGAAACGCTCATACGACAACTAGTTACTAAATATGATTTATATAGAAAGAAACACATTATATATTATATAGATCATTGGATCTGAAACCATGTTCAGTAGGTCCACCGGAAAAAACCACTACCCTAGGCTAGGCGATATAGCACCAAAGTGGGTGAAAAGACTAAAGACGAAAAGTAATACGGAATCAATACCTTAGATTGTCCATATCGCGAACAAAAAGCAAAGAAGAACAATTCACTATAAGTATGTTTTTTTAAATTCAATACTCAACGTTTTCTCCTTATTGATCATTAATAACCGATCCAGCGAGATGAAAAAATATGAGATGTGTAAAATGTTTGTCATTGCTTCATTACTCGACAAGTGGAATGCTTTGTCGTGCGTGTGGTCGATTAGAACCACATAATCATAACAAGAAACTCCATTGTGTAAAATGTTTTGCACCGCTAGATGATATTGAAAAATATGATTTATGGTGTAAAACTTGTCTAATGGTCGTTATGAGTACGTAACACATAAAGAGGTTGTACAGCCTCTCACCGTGTACACACTAGTCAAAAGCTATGCCACTTGTATGCATAATTATACTGTTTGTGATACGTTCTGGTACTATATACAATACCGGTATGATATTGTTAGGATTGAATGCTGGTCTCTTATCATTAATGTCCTGTTGTAAGGACCTCGAAATCGTGCCTTGCCACTCATTAGATCAAACGCCTCTGTTGCACAAATTTAGCTGGACCTCCAGTTCTAAGCTTCTAATTACGTCTCTGAGCAATAAGGCGATCGGCTGCAGAATTGTTTTTGATATTGTTCATTGGCTGCAGCTTTGTTATCCAATGCAGCTTTGTCCTTTGGATTTATGGCCAGCGCTTTATCATAATATTCAATAGCTCCAGTATAGTTTCCTAAATGCTCTAGAGCTGTGCCTTTATTAGTTAATGCATAAGTGTCGTTAGATTGTATGGCCAGCGCTTTATCATAATATTCAATAGCTCCAGTATAGTTTCCCAATCCTCTAAGAACCACGCCTTTGTTATTTAATGCAGGTACATACTTCGGATCTACAGCCAGCGCTTTATCATAATATTCAATAGCTCCAGTATAGTTTCCTAGATGGTCCAGAGCTATGCCTTTACTACTTAGTGCATCAGCATTGTTAGGATCTATAGCTAAGGCTTTGGTAGAGTAGATAAGAGATTCGGTATATCTTTTTAAATCAAGAAGAGCTACAGCTTTGTTAACTAAAGCATGTGTATCAGTAGGATCTATAGATAAGGCTTTGGTAACGTAGATAAGAGATTCGTTATATCTTCCTAAATTAAGTAGAACTATAGATTTGTTATTCAATGCAATAATATAATTTGACAACAAACTACTAGGCCGCGCTGCTATTTGTTTAACCATCTTGGGTCCCATTATTAAACCAGACATGGAAATACCAGAATATAATAATATGAATACCAACATGGTTAAAATAGGAATTCGAAATTCTCGGACTTTACATAACATAATCTAGGAACCTATGTTTATAACTATTAAAGTATATTGCCTTTGCCTCTATAAGTACGCAATGCCTCCATAATTACATATTCGACCAAGGCAAGCGACTGTATCGTCTTATCAAGCCTGCTAATAAGAGCATACTATCTACGAATACAGGAGTTCATGAGAAGGTCGTTATTCCGCATTCTGTGGAAGCAATAGGAGTAGAACCTCCTCGTCTAATATCTAAATTTCTGAGTATCCAAGAAGTCTATGAGAATCTCCAATCATCTCCATCCAACACATATTCATTAAAAACCTTGGATCATATCTTTCAAAGTCGAACACCTGAAGCATACCAATTTCCATGAGGTTCTTCTTTAAAGACAATTATGACATCCTTTCTATCTACCCCCAATATCTTAACTGCATTCTCTGTGATGGCCTCTGCAAATCGGTCTTTTTCTCTCTGTGTTCTTCCACTAAACATCGCCACGGTAATAACGGGCATACAATTGTAATATCGGTAATTGGACAGATAAGGTTTTAGCACTCTCCCCCCGTACTACCTAATTGAATTCTACGCTATCTTTTATAGAGATCGTTCGCTCCACGTCGTCGTGTAGTCTTAGTCTCCACAAACAATTTTCCGATTTTTAGAAGACAATCGTCAAATGGTACGTATCGGCGATCTTTCGACAGCACAAGAGGAGTGAGATCAAAACGAAGAGGCAATATCTTCAAGCTGTCCGATGTATCATGCTATCAAAGATCTATGTTTTTGCTCTCGAAATGCCAAACATCAGCTGTTGCGGACAAAGTCCCTGTATTTGTTCCACCATTCGACCATTTAATCAGAATCATATCTCCTTTAAAAAAAACTGATTTTTCGATCAGGTACAAGAAATAGGAAATCGAATCCGCTAGCATCGATGATTTAATACGTAAAGATAACAATGCTTAAATCTGGTCTATTATTTCTCTATCCCGTATAGTATGTATAAACAAGGCAAGGACCTTCGCTACGAGGAATATATAGAGGAGCATATTAAGAAGGGAACAACCACTTGTGCTTTAACGTGTAAAGACGGAGTCGTCCTAACTGCTGATACAAGGGCAAGTGCTGGTTTCTTTATTGCTGATAAACATGTAATGAAAATTCAGAGAGTTGACAGGCACCTTGGTATGACTATAGCAGGCGGCGTGGCAGATGCTCAAAATCTTGTTGATATCATGCGGTATAATGCAAACATTTACCGTCTTACAAATAAAGAGCCTATACCGATCAAGTCTGCCGCTAGATTGTGCTCTAATGTGTTGTTCAATCAGCGATACTATCCATATTACGTTCAGATTATCCTTGCTGGAGTCGATAAGACGAAGGAAGAAGGGCAATTATACAGTATTGATCTCTTTGGTTCAATAACAAGTGAGATGTTCATATCTACTGGCAGCGGGTCACCGGTTGCATATGGTTACCTCGAAACGGAATTCAAGTCAAATTTAAGCGTAAATGATGGTTACAAAATAGCGATACATGCGATTGCAGCCGCAATTAGAAGGAATGCAGGCACTGGTGATGGCGTCAATGCCGTCATCATAGATAAAGATGGTTATCGCGAGTTGTCTAAGGAAATGAAAAAAGCTGTCGGTGCAGTATACTAAGGAAGTTTTTTTTGGTAGCTATAGTAGATCAGCCTAATTATCATTAAATGTTAAAAGGGGTCCATGATACAGCAACTGGATACTGCAATCAGAATTCTTTTTTCCAGAAATAGGTGTTGCTCATATACAAGTTCCACAGCCGGCTATGAAGTTGCATCATTACTCAGACAGCTTAACTACCGTACATGCAGCTCAACGCAATCACTCAACCATGATAACTCTTGAAGTAAGCAATGAGATAAGAGAATAGATATACCTAAACTCGATCATGTAACTGCCATCAAGTTCGATTATTTGGTTCACAGTTATTCACCTGCCTTCAAGCATCAGCTTAATTAAGTTGTAATACATATATTTCTTGAGCGATAATTATCACAAAACTCCTTTCGCATCTCAGGTCACTGAAAACTGTCCAAGATACAAAGACAGAAGTTTTGCCTATGCAAGTGTGGGTATGTTATAGATGCAATCTAACATTTGAAACTCACTCCGCTGCCAGATTACATAGTATTTTATCTGGACAACGCATTTGTAAAAATTCATCATTATGACAATAAAAATTCTTTAAAGGTAAGATCTGAAGGGTGTTACGACGCAGCGAACAATTGATATTTAGAAAATAACCTATCCAAAATTTAGAAAACTGTAAAACTCCAAAGTTTAGAAGATGATGGTTTTGTTGTGTGTATGAGTGGTTTTGAATTGTATCGAAATGTGAAATATGTGATAAACTCATGGTAGGTTTTATCGCTGCTTTTGAGGGATACCACAGTGAATTCAATAAATCATTTCCAAAATGGCTGGAGTATGAGTGTGTTATTAAGAAATCACCGATTTGTGAAATCTAATCGAGTATTTGCGTTTTCATGCGTAAACTGTGTATCTTACTAACAGTCATAATGAGCGAACGTATTGATATTTCTTGTTTTAATTTGTTCCATATGTAATGGATGAATCCCTGTCTGGTTTTGTTTCTGACCCATGACACGACAAATTCCATTGAAGGCACTGCCTTTGTTATCCCGTACGAAAGCAGTCTGTATCTGAGAATTTGAAGGAGAAGATAGGCCAGAAAGACTAGGTGCGCGTGTATAAGCGCCGCTTCGCTCTTTCTGAACCTGTACTCTCCAAACCTTAGCTGCTTTGCATCCTTGTAAGAGTTTTCTATCGTGACCCTCTTCTGTGCATACCTGATGATTGTTGATACGTCTTCCTGAAGGTCAGTACATACTACATGGATATCCTTCGTATCGGCTTTAGCATTGATTACTATGCTAACGTTCTCTTTCAGGGAAGG
>JBAVTY010000511.1:0-10804 GCA_049696495.1 Candidatus Nitrosopolaris sp. | reverse complement strand
CTACTTTTACAAGACCAAATTTCAGTGGAGCTACTTTTACAAGACCAAATTTCAGTGGAGCTACTTTTACAAGACCAAATTTCAGTGGAGCTACAGTTACAGAAACAAATTTCAGTGGAGCTACAGTTACAGAAACAAATTTCAGTGGAGCTACAGTTACAGAAACAAATTTCAGTGGAGCTAACTTTGATGGAGCAAATTTCTAAGATGCTACTTTTACAAAAGAGGTTGATTTTTTTAATACTCAATTTCAAATTGCAGATTTTTCTCAAGCCAAGTTTCTCAATGAAGTTCGTTTTTCCGGATCAGAAATCACCTTTAAAGATGAAACCTTGTTCAGATACACAATTTTTGAACAACCATACAAGGCACTATTTGATGTAAATGATCTATCTAAAGTCTCGTTTGCTGGATGTGATATATCGAAGGTGACCTTTACGGACAAGGTAAAATGGGGTGGAGAGGATCATCTCAAGATAATTGAAGAAGTATGGATATAAACTGGAAGCCATATGATAAGTTTGAACCTCGTATTATATGTTTACCGGCGCCTAAGAGAAAACTATGAATTTAACCTCAGATTTGATGAGACGGGTAAATTCTTCATAAAAGAAATGGAATTGAAAAGAAAATATAGAAGTATTGGTGGAAGCAAGGAGCTAGTTAAGAAAAATGACTGGTTTAGAAAACATTTCTCCTTAACTGGTTTGTATCACCTTTTTTCTAACTATGGTGAAAGCATAGTTAGACCAACTATAATTGGTGTAATAACGGTTGGGCTTTCAACAATGTTTTGGCTTATGCAAAGCAAGCCAACACTTGAACCACACTTTTTTTATCAATAATAGCCTCTACGGTAATACATCCCATTTTATTTTTCTAAAACAAGCTGCAAACCCTACTCGTTGGCTTGCTAGTTTCCAAAGAAGCCTCGAAGATTTTCTTCCTGTGCTTTCATTACCGAGTGATAAAGTAGGGATAATAGATTATATTACTAAGATTGTCGGCGGCGCCCTTACTTTTGGTCTTCTCATCATAGCTTTTAGAAGGAAATTTGAAAGAAAGTATACCCGTTAACTACTGTTGATAGATCAGTCGGAAGTTGGCTTCAACTGCTTGATGTTTCCGGCTACCCTTAACATAAGTACCATAAGGGTGGTTACTCCTATTACAATTTCCTAGTACAGGTATGACGTGGGACTGAAAGAGGTTGATAAAGATGCTTATCGCAAATAAATACTGAGCGATTCAAAAAATCCTTGAATGAAGCATTAGACAAGAAATACAAGTACGTAGTAGGTGAATTGAATTATGGCGACTCCCATAGTACTGATCCGAGGACATGGTTACAGCGTTTTAAAGATAAACATTATCAAATCGTTTCGTTTGTTCTCGTGGGAGGAAAACAAGTGCGTCTTCAAAGGTGTAAAAACGATCCAAACCGTAGTCCTTTTGATAAAATAGACGAGTCCTTTTTCAATCGCGATTCCGAGATCTTTGAGAGACATGAACACGAGAGAATTTTTTATAAGAAATCTGGTCTTCGTGAAATAACTCTAAATACTGAAAATAAATCTCCTTCTCAACTTGCAAATGAAATATTGAGGAGCATCCTCAGCTAATGATGAATTCAAATATAATGTGAATAAAATTAGAAGCGATTTTATAGTATCAGCGTGGTAGTTGCTAAACGTCCGAAGCCTCTAAGAGCCTTTAGGCTATCTCCCCACAGCTCATGCAGCGTATATACGAGATTATCCTCTCATCAATATGGTATGTCTGTCTGCAGACACTTTATTCGCATCATGTAGCTTCAGTACCTCTACGCACATATTGAGCGCAGGATATTCTCGCACTATTCCAAATAACCTGATATGCATTCTGCGGAGCCTTCAGGAGAAGATTGGAGGATGGACACGAAACCTCCAATCGCATACGTACACACAACTGTTGTGGCCATAATGGCACCATCTACATGAGATAAAAAGATTAACGACGCTTCTTACTCTCTAAAAGGATGCTCTTTATGGTATTTCAACGTGTAGAAAGATGGAGCTAGCCTCCTAATGGCAGGGCTGATAACTATATGTAACATGGATATAAAAAAAAGGTAGTTTGTAGATCAAAAGAGTATTAGGTGAAGATCTATTTTCAAAAAAGTTTAGTACACAGAAAGTAGAAGTAGGACTAAAGACTACAGAGGCAAATATACCTAATATACCTGGCTGCGCAGACGGAAGAATTGATAATTCAGCTGTGAGAAGGGAAGATGTAGGACTAGAAAACGACGTGTAGTACTAACGATGTAGGATTAGAAGTACATATATCTGCAGAACAATCGAGTATTATATTAAGCAAGGCAAAACCTGGTGACGAGTATTGTTCTGGGAATCACAAGCAGCACCTAATCTTAGCGAGGACATACTGATCCTTGCAGCTATCGATTGCTAGCGTCCAGGCTGGTAGTTGACATAGATGTGGGAAATAATAATAAGAATGGACGTATGTCAGTCAGTTAATCATCGTCGTAGTCATCACTATCAGGAGCATTTCTTAGCTGCTCCTGAAACTCTTCGAGTCTCTCTCGGTCCTTATCTGTTAAAGGACCGCAAGTATACCCTAACGACCAGAGATAAGGTTCGTTCCATCCAGGTGATAATTTATTTAGTGTACCATACATTACGCGGCGTCTCTCTTCTTCCTTTTTCTGCCATTTAACATAGGCTTCCATCTTCTTAGCAACTTCTTTCATCTCCTCGTCATAGGATTTGAAGGAAGTCTTCAGGGCCTGAATTTCTTCATCCTTACCTCTTAGCCGCTCATCTATCATACTATTCATCCTGGACTCTTCCTGTTTTTTGATCTCTTCAAAAGCTTCTTGAGTTAGTGGATATGCACATCCAGTTCCCTCACAATATTTGCTCTCGAGTTTGTTGACATAGTTACATTTAACACAAATAATGTTAGATGTTGATCCCGTCTCCTCTCTAAGTTTAATGCCATCATGTTCAAGGATTTTGAAGGTGAGTTCGTCATTCATCCTACGCTTGACATAACGAGTCGCTTGTTTTGAGTTCATAGACCACCTTACTTTCTTTTTAAGGGCATGTTCTGGAAGATATGCAGCATCAGCTTCAATAGCTGAATGACTTATGCAGTATGGATTCCATTTTTTAGTTCTTAATAGAAGAAGGAGCTTCTCCTTTTCTTCCGATGCTTCATTGCTAGCTATCATTCGTTTAATACGTAACCGTAGTCGTTTCATGATCCGCTGAACGGCGTCGGGTCTAATGGGAAATTTTTGATATATGGAGAAGTGGTCGTAGTAGTAAGAAATATCCGAGATTAATGAAATCACTCAAGATATCTTCGATTGAGACTTAGGTGTAGCTAGACTAGGATCTACAATCTTCGCAATGTCGACTGCTTCCTGCAGCAGATTGGTCATATCTGATAACTTTTTGAACTCATCTGAGCTACGCTTTAGTGCTGCTATCTGTTCGCGCATAGAATCTACCTCTTTAGTCAGAGTGTTCATCTCAGACAACCTCTGTTTTAACATTGCAATCTCTTGTTCACGACTCTTGAGCTCGGCCATCTGCTTCTTTAACATCATTATTTCTGTGTCCTTCGTTTGCATCTGTAACAACAGGACTTGTTGATTCTCTGCAACTTCCTTGAACTCTATCTGCTTATTGATTGTCAGGGCTTCAACCACTTTCAGATAATCTGAAAAAAGGTCTTGTTCCATCGGTCTTCCATAGTGGTCACTAATCCCTAGGCTATGGTCCATCAAAGTCTCAACATTAAAGGGTCTCATTCCGGCTTGCTCCGCTCTAGTCTTGAAATACTTTCGAAAGCCATGTGCTCCCTGGAATTCATAACGTTTGGTTCCATTTACAAGAGGCTGTCGGATGCCCTGTTCTTTCAGACCTCGCTCGATAATCTTCCATACACTTTCGGCCAATATCATCCTTGGATTCTTAGCCGTCGATCGGCCATACTTGAATGCAAATATGTCACGCATGACTGGAGATTCTTCGTCTATATCTTCACCATTGGCAGCCCGAAAATCCATCCATTCCTTTAACGATTGGTATGCCTCAGGAGTAATGAATGAAAAATATTCTTCTTCTTCACCACCATAGACAGATATTTTGGCTGCAGCAATCTGACCATCTCTTGCCGGTAAATCCTTATCGACAGGCTGACCATCTCTATCAAGTGGTCTAATGTGTTTCCACTTGAGATATTCCCAGGCCCCTATTCTAATACCAGAAGATTCCATGATCAATACAATTGGCTTGATCCTTCTGTCCGGGTATTGAATCAACCGCTGTATTTCTTCCAAGGTAGGAGCGCGGTCATTAGCGACTCTTTTTACCTTTCCCAGCCCACTTGTGATTCTCTTCCAACTCAACTCTATGTTTTGGGTGTCACAAAAACGTTTAACTGTCTTATAGTAATTTCTTATGGTGCCGCGTCCAAACCTACCCTCCTTCACCTTTTCGTTGAGATGTCCAACAAATCTCATAAGAGATTTTTGTGCCCATTCCTTTCCCCCTTCCTTCCCTTTGCTCTTGAATTCCTTTAGGAATTGCCCAGCTTGCATCTCTAGTCTGTCTACTGCCGTTCCTCTCCCTGGCTTGATCTCTAGAAAATCAAAGAAGACGACTAGACGACTGAGATATTGTCCCTTCGTTCTATCCCCTAGACCATAAATAAAATCTTCGATTATACCTCCTCTTTTCATGGCTGATTTATATGCTTGCACCCAAATAAACGTACCGAATAGTATATATTCCCTTGGGATGACGTAATTCATCTATGGAAAGAGATGAAATCATCAAGAGAATTGTCATTATTACTAGAGGATTATCACGACCAAATAATGAGATAGACGAGTCTTCAGAAATAAACAGCGTAAGGAAAGAAGTAGAAGAAGAAGATAAGCCGAAGTTAGCTGCTCTATTAGAAGATCTAGTTGTATTGCTGAAAGACGACCCGGAGAACAGAACTAAAATAAAAGGAATATGGAGCAGACTAATGGATGGTTATGGGCATATCAGGCCTTTGTCAGAACTGTTGGGATCAGTGAAACTTTCTTTTCTAGATAGAGGCAACTAATAATATATCTTAATATTGCAAGAACAGAATTTGTTCATACAATACAGAACCTCTTGTTTTTTCCACAATGCAGAAACATGAGTAGTAAGTAGCTAGGCATCAGAAGTGCTAGCATGTTCAAGAACAAGAAATTGTAAGAAACAATAATGCAGTTTAGCAACCGGAATATGGTATCTGGCGAAGCGAGGTCTAGAGAGGTAGTAAACCATGCTATAGACGACATGTAAGATAGTTACCATTAGATTAGTAGAAATACAAAATTTCATTCCATGTCCAGTCTCATTTGGCTATAACAGAAAATCTTTCAACGATTTTGAGGACGTTATTTCTCAACTGAAGCTACAAGCAAACGGTTAAGATACCTTGTACTTTAAAAATGTCTCCAGGATGTTGTAGGCCTAATTACTCGAAACAATGTCAATTTCTATTTGTCCCATATAAAAAGACAGTTCGAAAAGTGATTTTATTGATAAATATTCTCTAATCAATTTACAAGTGCTTAGAGTACCACAAAACTGCTGCCTACCTAATGCATGAATATATGCTGAAGGTCAAGCGTCACCAGTCCAAAGTTACAAGATTGAATGCTAGATTTTTTTGATTTATGGGATCGTAAACTAGAGGTTATGTTGAATCTGATTTGCTATCAATCTGCAGAGTTTGGAGTTATTTTGGCATATCCATGAAGCTGAAGGATCCTCGGTTATTTATCAGGAGACAAAGTTTCAGTTACTTGAGAGACTTAACCAGTACATTATGTGTAGTTTATAACCAGATATCCTTTGTATGACTAAATCCCTGTCTAGCATCAGTATCAACACTTGAACGAGGTATTATTCCTTTGATCATAGATGTGTCATGAATGATCTTTGGCTCTAAGTATTGTACTATCTATTGCAACATGTTTGATTAATCGAAATCTCTTCATTATTTGGTTCTTTCTGTACCTTTTACTTCATTATTTGGTTCTATCCCAGGCTATTGATGTTCTAATAATTCCAACTAGGCTGTAGTAACTGGCGAACCCGATTGCGCATGTTTCTGCAAAGTATACTAATGAGTAGACAACATGAATTAATAATTGTTACAAATAAGTGAACAAATTATAGAGCAAAACAGTAGTACCACCACATTTATATTATTAATCACAATTGAATAAGAAAAAAAGGACAAAAATAACTGTCAACGACACACAGTTCCTACAAAACTTTATTTAATTTAAGTCATACGTGATTTGTTTTAATGTGAATAAACGCCTACAAATATTAGTTTTATATAAATACTTAGTTTCCCAATCGCTTTGGACATAGTTGGAATACAATCCGCTTGATATAATTGCAATGATTCTAGAGGCGCTCAACTGCGAAAGGGGTCGACTTATAGTTAATCGTTTCCTATCTCCTGATCAATTGCGTAATTATTTGACTGTCTTGCAAGAAAATTGTATGTTAGTTTACGAAGAAGAGAAGCAAACCTATAAGACAACAAACAAGGGAATGTACTTCTTGCAAATCTATAACCAAGTCGGTGATTTAGTTACACCTATTGGTATCTAGCTTTATGTATATTACCGTTCCGGTGTGAGGAGAAGAAACGTCTCTTCCCGTAAGAAGGGTTCAGCCAGATAGGAAAATAAATTTACATGATTTTATATAAATCTGTATGAAATTCTTTCATCTCGGAGAACCGTATATTTGATTAGATACTATTAGTACTATGATACTTAATTCTGATGGTCAATCAATCATAGTTTATATTTGCTTTCAGCATCCATTATTATCAACAACGATTATGGTCGTGTAGAAGAAAAATTATAGGCAGTTGAACATCATGGACTATGTAGAAAATGTCATTCCAATTTTGCATTTCTACTAGAGTTGGAACAAAAGTACGGTGAAGATGCATTAGTAGAGTATTGGTATGCCAAGATACTCACTTATTCATCAGAAAGACAAGAAGATATAGACTGCCTTATAGAACATTTGATCGATTTTTATCAGCGGAATTTAATTAAGTTACCATCAAATGCGAAATATATCAGAAAGATGCTATTCATGTTACATTCACTTCAAGAACCATTTAACATAGAATCACTAAGGTGATTTTATTTGATATGCTTCCCTCCATCACTAATTATGTTTGGTAGAACCAAAACATTTACCTTGTCTTACATAGACCTGTTGCGTAATTAGAAGCTGTATTTGCATTTCTTCTTCGAACATAAGGAGTCGACCGTGGAGTATCGGAAAAGGCCTTTTACATGCAGTTCTTCCATGGTTCTTCAACCGCAAGTCTAAGTGAAGTTGAGGAACATATTAATTCATAATCAATCTTGTTAAGAAATTACAGTTACAATGGACAAATCTCAACATGATATAGATATGTGGTATAAAAAAATAGAATTGATAGGCATTTAGATAAAAAGTCTAGACCAGGATATGGACACCGGTCGTTTTAAACTAAAAACGAAGCTCATGAATCAGCACTTCATAAATGAATTAGATAAGATCGGTTTACAACTCATAAATATAACGGGAACTTTTGATGGTAAACTTATGGTACTTTTGGAAGAAAAAATTTGAGATGGGAGGTGCTATCAGGCCGCGATAACTGAATTAGCTTTTTATGCATATTAGAATCAAGTGTCTCTAGTGGCGAGAAATTCGACAGCTTTTCTTATTGAAGTAACTTTTTTCACGTTGTCAAATCAAAATTTGTTAGACTATGTATATAAAGCGCATTAAACCCTTGGAATACAAATTCAGCACTATGATTTTACTTTAAGGCTGTTCATGATTCTCTGATTGGGACAGAAAGCAGAATGCTCTCGCGAATTTGCACTCGGAAGTATTAATGGATTATTGTAGAGGATTATTGCAGAGGAGCAAGATCATGACATAGATTTGAGAGACGCGCTGGGATAACGAATCTGAATTTCAATTAACCGCTTGTCATTACTAGTATCGAATTCTATAGTTGATGAATAAGCCATAGTCTAACTTTTGATTTTTTTTGATCTGCCCTTAATACGAACGGGTTCAAAATCAGTTTTACGATTACTTGGCATTTTTCCACTAATCAATTATTGCGCTCTTGTACTAGTTGGTGCAATTTCGATAGTTGTACGAGTCGAGAATAAGATCTATTGATATCACCATATTATCTCGGGTTTACTACTATAGGACAAAACGCTTCAACTCTATCTATTCTTCCTTTCGGTTATGAAGCAAGGTTATATTAAATAATACCTTGTACATATAGACTACGCTATTACTCTGTTTCGATATGTACGAATATAATAAAAAAATAAATCCAAACTTCAGGACTAATCCTGAGGATTATTCTAAAGTAGAAATAGCAAAGATTAACTCTAGTGAACTTAGAGGTGATCTATTTAGGGAGTTGAGAGACTATTCTTCCGAAAATATCTCATGGGAGTCTGAACAAATAACAAAATCACATGGAATCTATTTAGAATTCAATAGAGCAAAGACTGGCGACGAGAAAGACTGGATATATATGTTGCGCATAACTATCCCTGGAGGCGGACCTCTCACAGCAAAGCAGTGGAATATTCTAGACAGTATATCTGATAGATATACTATGGGACCAGAAAATGCATATCCTTATACGAGGCCAAGCTTGAAGATAACAACAAGACAAAACATACAGCTTCATTGGGTGAGGAAAGTAAACCTAGTAGATGCAATAAAACACATATCAGAATCAGGGTTTTTCACAATGAACGGTTGTGGGGATAACACACGAAATGTAGTAGGATGCCCGCTATCTTGTTATTCTAAAATTTTTAATGCTAATAAATGGGCCCATAGGGTTGGTAAATATTTTGCTCTTCCGACCTCTGCTTATATAGAAATATTTGAAATAGATCCAAAATATATTAGAGATGCAAAATTAGTAGACAGGATACCTGGAGTAAGCAGATTTGATTATGGTCAAAATCAGCTTAACAGAAAGTTCAAGATAGCCTTTTCGACAATTCATTACGATGACGTAAATAAAAAATATGCTCCAGATAATTGCGTAGAGCTGAGAACAAATGATATTGGCATTGCACCAATTATCAAATTTGAAGATCATGAAAACAGCAGTGCTGAAGTAGAAGCGTTTCAGATCTACGTAGGTGGGGGTCAAGGACAACAATCAGGCAAGTCAACCCTTTCAGTTCTTGGTGAACCATTTGGTCTATTTACTGAGGAAAATCTCATGAAGGGACTAGATGCAATAGTGAGAGTTCATAAGGAGTGGGGAGACAGACATAATAGACATTGGGCCAGACTAAAATATTTGGTTGTAGTTAAAGGAATCGAATGGCTCAGAGAGCAGGTGCAGAATATTGATGGATCTGGGAGTATAAAATTTGACCCTCCTATTCAAGATTATGATTACGGCAACATAGACCTACATTTTGGATGGATAAAGCAGCCAGATAATAGCGATCGATGGTGTTATGGGGCCTTCATAGAGAATGGGAGAATAGTAGACGGGAGTCACAACGGAGATCTCAAAAATATGGTAAAATATCTGATGAATAATTACTCCGATATAGAATTATTTACCACGCCTAATCAACACTTATTGTTTTGTAACATAGATGAGAGGCTAAAAGAATCCTTTGAAAAAGATATGAAACTGTTTAGATATGGTTTCCGTAAAATAAACAACTCCGATATCAATAGAAATAGTGTTACTAGTGGCATGATTAGTATGATATCCAAACCATACTCTAGGCTAAGGATGCTATCTGGAGCCTGTGTTGGAAGAGATACATGCAGATTAACTTATACAGACTCTGAAAAGTTTGAACCATATCTAATTGACGAGCTAGAAAAGAAGTGGGGGCATATGAATGAATCAATAGGTATTACGGGTTGTGAAAAGCAATGCTACAGGCCTGCTACAAAGACGATTGGTTGGATAGGAACAGGTTTTAATCTATACCAGTTGATACTTACGGGAACACAAGACGGAAGACATCAAGGTGTTCAACTAGTCGACCCTGACACCGGGGAGCAATATCTTCATTTTGTACCTCGCAAAGATGTTGTTACAATAACTGACTTGTTATTTGAGTACTATGTTAGAAACAGATCAGAGGAAGAAGAGAGGCCAAGTGGAATGGGATATTTCCTAAAAAGAGTGGGTCCAAAAGACATAATTTCGTATCTCAAATCGAATCCAAAGACTGCGGATTTGATGAAAAGAACATTTAAAGTAAACGGATAATAAATTGACTGTTGAAGTGCATTAAACACTAACGATCCAAAGTATAGAACACATAACCAACCGACTGCGCTATCTGCTGATGCAAAGATATCGACAAGAATTGTAATCGTTGTTGTACGGTCACAGCTTTCAACAAAGATGAGGCTGAGAAAAGCCACTATCATTAGAGATATGTCTACTGCATTGGATCTAGGTCAACGAACAATTCGAACAGTATTGTAAAGTGAAGGTGGGCTAGATCATCAATGTATTAAAAATAAAGAGACAAGCTGAAAGTGTACTGAAATTTCGAGAGTGTTAATATGAACATCTCATTAGTACCTTCTGATATTTTGTAACACTTGGACAAGTTTTGTAAAAACAATATATCGCTAGGACGGTATAACACGATAAACAAATCCTACTCTTTATCAGGATGCTTTAAAAGAAA
>JBAVTY010000510.1:0-3586 GCA_049696495.1 Candidatus Nitrosopolaris sp. | reverse complement strand
GACGCATCGGTCACATAGGTCAGCTCCAAACTTTATAATTAAATACCTTTTTGTGTAATGACATCAGTGTTAGCATGCCATGCCAGGAAGAGTAAAGAAGTCCACCTATACTAGAAGTACATTATCCGCCAGAACAAAAAAGCAATCTCTGGAAGGAAAAATTAATTGTGGAGACTGTGTAAAGATTCCGGATGGAAGGATAGCCCGAGTAAGAGATATATCTAAAAATGACTATAGAGTCCGTGTAAGGAGGAAGAACAGCAAAAATCATCAATTTCTAAAATTTGCCAAAGATGAACTTACAAAAGCGCAGTGTCCAAAAGGTTGGATGAGTCCGGAGGGTTATAATCGCTATCTTAGAGAAACTCTTGCTAAAATGAAGAAGAGGATAAAATAAATTTTCCAACTACTCACGAATCATCGTTAGCATTATGTTCGAGCTCATAAGTAAGATAGTGGAATAGAGTATGAACTACTATTGGTTTCTGAGTATGTAGGATATGATTGCTGTTATGAAGAGACTTAGGGGCAGCTTAAAGAACAGTTCAAAAGAATAACAAGTGATGGTAGGAAATGAAATGTGCCTGTTGTGGAGCCGACATGTTACCAGACAAAGAATACACAATAATCTACAAATGTAAAGAATGCGGTTTAACTGATTCTAGGATAAGGATGCTGGCTAATTTTCCACTTCAAACGATTACAACCTCGCTAACATCGCAGCAATGCGCATGTATACTGTCTTTCGGATAGAGGCCATAATTTTAGTTTGGCTTGTGGGATGTTGTCTCTAAGAAAGATGGAGACATCCGATGCTCGCCCTTGTACAGCGCGCGAAGAAGCTAATTCTATAAGTAACAGCTGGTAGATTTTCAGCTGCATATTAATAACACTTCCTGCAGCTAACATTGTAATGCCACATTCAATAACATCTTTGAATGTAGAATCATCGCTAGAATTTGATGTTTGTGGAAAATTCAGTTAATACATACTGCATCAATAGTCAGTACCTTATCTTATCTAATAAGAATTTTATTTAGCTAACTTTCTTTGGCGTTGCGTTGATTCATTTAGCCTTTTGCTTTTTCCAACCTGTAATTGACTTCCACACACAATTTGCCCCGATATTTAGTCTTTTTTGAAGCTAAAGGTTACCAGCATATCCGATGAGGTAAGATTAATTAAAGGCCTCTGAAGGGCATCTTTGAAAACTAGATCAAAAATTAACTTATGATATAACGACCATTTCTGTCCTAAATCATGTTTCATAATGTATGTGTGTAAGTTTGTATTATATTCAATATTATGACTGAATCCGGCAGTCATGTCAACATTAACGAACCAACTTTGAATTTGTGTTGATGTGTCATTTCAAATTTTATCCCAATTAACCGTACTCACATAACCATACTTTTGCAAAAGTTGCATGCACAGATGCCGCCAATGAACATTCCAGCCGAGAAGCCTAGGATAATTAGTATCCACTTCAAGATCTTTTTTAAAGTGAAAGCCGTTGCATATCTTAGACTACCGGCGAAGGGAATGATACTGGACAATAAAACTTCACTACCAACCAAAGCAGGTTCAAAATACTGATAAGGAGGCGTAACAATAATTTGCATGATTTACTACGCAGATTCTAAAACTATTCCTTACGTTAGTAATATATCCACTCTGTGAAACACAGTTCCAAAATTGATTTGTGCTTTCGCTTTAACTTTTGTGGGGAGGAATTCAAATTCGAAGTGGCTTACATAAACCTCCACCAATAGACATGCTAATAGTTAATTATGTCATACGAACCGGATGCAGATATGAATACTAGCCTTTTTGCAAGTATGTCTCAATCAATAATAGGGATTGTGTTAGCGCAGGCAAGTTTCGATTATCCAAGTAAAAGTGTGTCATCATTTCAGCATACCTTGAGGCCGAGTCAATGTGTTTCACAATAACTTTTATGTTGAATCACTCTTACGTACTCGGCTGAGTAATTAACAATCTAAGGTGTTCTCAAACTGTTCTAATCTTTAGTGTACATGAGTGTGGAAATGTAAGGTGACAAACAAATAGCAACAGAGCATAGAAATCGTCATTAAACGTAATAACCGATGAAAGATAAAAGTGATATTCAACGTTAGAGCAATTAATTTTCATACATCGATATTTTCATTTCATGTTGCTCTTCTGAACGACATTCGTGCTATTATGTCTAAAGTTGAATTTTATGTGTCTGTTAGCCATGCCTTCTCATCATGGGGGCATAGTTGGGAGACTCTATTTTCTGTAGCAAGATATACTTTCGCCGGGATCTTGATCAAACCAAACCTTTCCATCCTTCTATCTTACTTTAGTTAGCATTTGCGTTATTATTCTTAAAGGACCAATTAAGTTTAGGGCTTCTGTGCTGCAACAAAATTGCACAGCGGCCACTTACGAATGCAGCCTGTTTATCTGTAGATTTCTCTGACCACTAGCCTCCAGCTACCGGTGGGAATACTTCAATTTGATCTCCTTCCTTCAGGGACAAATTCTTGCAGACTAAATTGCAATTTACGGCAAACTGGATATTTTCTTTGACCTTGAGCAAACTGGGATGATTTTCCTCGATTTTTGATATTAAGTTGGTTAACGTCGATTCCTTCTCTATGATTACTTCCTCCTCGCGTATGCCAGTTAGTTCACGTATTTGTGCGAAATATATGACGCTAACCTTGATGGTGGATATGGCTTGGTTGTTTATTCGCGAACTTTTCATCCTTGTTCATTCTCCCGCTCTTCACCAATTTATCGTAATCTGCCTTATTAGCATTAAAATGCAGATGTTTGCAAATGCTTGCACATCTTGTACGCTACCTCATAAGGTATCAATCGTTAAATAATATTGGATTCCTATTATTAGGGGCGATTTCCATGGTGGTATTTTTAGACTTTCCAATCTGGATTCGCTTTGCACATTTTATCAATCTAATATTCATTACATTGTTAATCCGAAGTGGCATTGAGATTCTTAGTGCTCTTCCAAAGCTCTACTGGCGGGACCATGCGACACCTGGGACAGAATGGATAAAGTTCACCAAAAAAGTGTTTCCACCTGATTTAAAGAAAAGAGTATGGATTTCATTAGAGGAAGAAGAATCCTTTTCTTCATGGATTGCTTTGCCAGGACACAAAAATCTTGGGATGGGCAGACACTGGCATTTCTTTTCTATTATTTTCTGGATAGCAAATGGTGCAGCATATTATATCTTGCTTTTTACAAGTAATGAATGGACACGTCTAATTCCAACGTCATGGACAATAATCCCGCAAGCTTTTCATACAGCGATGATATATGCAAGTTTTCACTTTCCACCTGTTGGTAACCCTTACAATCCAATACAACAGCTGACATACTTTGGCGTTGTATTTCTGTTAGGACCATTTATGATTGCAACTCGCGCAGCAATGTCACCAGCTATGGGTGCACGCTTTCCACGGTATCCTAGAATTTTTAGAGGACGCCAAGTAGCCCGTAGTCTGCATTTTCTTGGCATGATCGCTTTTGTTCTGTTTATTATTGTTCACATAGCAATGGTTATTGTAGAAC